>CAYZAR010000179.1:0-3077 GCA_964476455.1 uncultured Micavibrio sp. | reverse complement strand
TTGCTCTCGTTTTTATTACAAAAATGCTCAATGACCTGAACGGCCATGCCTTCGGCGACCCAACGAGTTTTGGTTTTTCTGAGTAAATCAAAAGCCGCCTGCGATTTGAGGCGGCTCATGGCATTTATCTGTTTTTTCGTTGCAAACATATGGCTAAGCTTGAGGTCCCTTAAAACAAGGACCAAAGGACTCTAGGCCGAAAGAATGCGGCGACCTTTGGCACGGCGACGAGACAAAACAGCCTGACCATCCGCCGTGGCCATGCGAGACCGAAAGCCATGCCGACGTTTGCGAACCAAACAGCTAGGTTGAAAAGTACGTTTGCTCATCACAACACTCCAAAAATATATTCCTAAAATAATCGAATTCCGAAGCGACTATATAGAGGACCGCGCAGGGAGAGTCAACCAACTTATCCACATTTTGCAGAAAAATAGCAATATGGCTTATTAACGAGAAAAAAACCTTTTCAAATTAGGGTGGTTGTCTTAGCCTAGTCCTTGGCTATAAATAAAATAAGCCCAAAACGAAGGTTCTGTTATAAAATGTACGAAGATAATCACTGGAATCCTGTCACGGGAGAAGAGCTAGACGGCTTTTTGTCTCAGATTAACCCGATTGATGGAAAGTATCAGGTTTCAAGCAATTCTACTGAGGTAGGATGGCGGATGCTGCCTTTTTACGACCATGTTGTTCTGATTCGCTTGCGAGATCGGACGTGGGGGAAGCAGAAACTGACCATCTATTACCTGACGGATCAGGGGACGCTGTTCCGTCTTAATGGGACATCTCCCCCTATCCATGAAGTCAATGCCAAGGCACCCGTACGGATTACGGAGCAAAATGTTCTGGAGTACCTTCGCTTCTTCTGCTTTTTTGTACGCGGGGAGGAAGGTCCTTTCCTAATTGCCGAAAGCATGGATGATCCTTACATTCCGACCAATCTTGACCCCAAGACACGGACGGTAATTGAAGGGACGGTTCGCGGAGCCAGTTACGAGGGCCGCAACGAACAAGGGCATTTCATGTGCGATGCAGTGGTTTTCTACTCCAACGCCTTGTTTATTGCCAATTTTGCAGTTCAACCTTCGGGCATGATCGAAATGCTCAACGATGAGCCAATCGCGGCGGACCTTCCGGTTAAGGTAGACGCGCCGGTTAGCTAGAAATTTTACTGGAACTTTTTCCGGTACAAAAAAGCGGCCTTCTTTTCAGAGAAGACCGCTTTTTCATTTTTTCATTGCAATTTTTATTAGACACATTTCAAAGCTTGGTGAGCAATCGCTGGAGCGTAGCTGAGTATGTGCCGGAAAGATTGAGTCAGCTCAGGAGAGGATTCTGCAAACTGAGGATGCAAGACAACTTTTTCTCCTTGCGCTGCTCTGGCCAGAGTATCTGGGTCACCCAAGAAAATAAGCCGATTCAGCAAGTTACCGGTTTGCTGATTGCTTTCTCCATCGCAAAAAACAATATCCTCTGGTGAAATACCCGAAAGTCGTGCGGCAAGAATGTAATCTAGGTTCACATCCATATTTCCTAAAATCAGCTGATTATCGCACCACACAACGTCATTATGAACAAGGCTTTCTCCGTCAATCAATTGAATCAGGGGGCCTGTTAAGTCTGGGACAGACAAGAAAGCAGCCCTTTGGCTTTTTCTCTGTGCTCCAATCTTCTCCCCTTTCTCTGTAAGCTGAGTTTGGATTCTTTGTGATAAGTCAAGGCGATCCCTCATAATAGCGCGCATAAATTCTTCCTTAAGACCGGAAACTTCATGGCCATCAGGGATAATATCAAAAGGGACCAGCACCCCTTTTTCCGAACGGACAAAAGGGTGAAATTCCTGCAAAAACTCCCGAACGGCCTGATTGGCCAGATTCTGGGCCCCATGAATGCCTTTTCCATGAGCTCCTCCCGTTGCTCCACCCCCAAAGCGGGATAACGCGCCGAGATAGGGTGTTCCTTCTGGAGCGGCGGATGTCCGGCGGACAATAACTATTCCAACCGCCTTATCGAAGACAAGAGCCAGAGTGGTCATTGTCCCGATGGTCCGTCTTGTGTGGTGGATGCTGTCCAGCGACGCCCCGAACCGTTTTTCAGCTTCTAAAACCAGAGTTTCATCCGGATTCTTTCCCAGCTGGGCAAAGCGTGCTTTTTTCCATGTGTCAGGGTGGGATGTGTGAGGTTCTAGGACCGTACCAGGGTCACTGGGCCGATTTTCAACCACAACAATCCCATCTTGTGTTTGTCTTACGTTAAAAACAACGGACCCTGCGATGTTGTTCTCGAAAAAGTCTTGGTTACTAAAGTAGCGAGTTTCGCTCATGACATAAGTCCTACGTTATTGAATTGATGAGTGTTCTGTTAAACACTATTATAATAAAAAAGCAAATTAATTTTCCTCGCTTAGGGCTAATTCCTAGTAAAATCCAGCGGGTTAACTTTTTAGAAAGAGGGCTGCTGGTCTTTTGTGAAACAGGTCCATGGGACACAGAATTTTAAGTTTGTTCCAACGATGGCTTCGAGGAGTTCGTTCGCTGTTATCCCGACGGGGGTGTCAGAAACCGTTTCTGTACCATCTTCCGAAAAACAAGTTTGCTGCAATTCAAGAGAGTCTGATGCACGAAAAACCCTGAAGAGTGGGGCATCTTTTTCATCAGATATGGCAAAACAGGAACCGCTTAGGACTTTTCCTAATTCACTATTAACATGGTGTTCTCTCTCGGTTTTCAGATTTTTTGTGTGAATGGCTAGGAGAAAGGCTTCGGCCGATAAGCCCGAAGGACGGAGTGATCCATCCCCTTGCTGCTCGCAAAGAACTGAGGCTTCCCTTTGGTAATTTTTGTCTCCAATTGAAAACGAATTTCCGTGCATAATATAGGAAAAAAGGTCGGGAATCGTAGGGGATTGATGATTTTTGGCAAATACTCGTTGTAGACTCATTCCGTGTTTCTTTCCTTTAATATAAGTTTTATATGGAAATCTATTCTTATCAGAAATCACCCTTCTTGTCTATATTCTAGTCATAATAAAAATTAAAGGATGAGAGGAAAAAATTGCCAGTTGGTCTATAAGCC
>CAYZAR010000178.1:0-3695 GCA_964476455.1 uncultured Micavibrio sp. | reverse complement strand
AACCTTCCCTCAAATACGCCGCATGAATGTCGGTATATTTATGTACTGATTAATAGACTACACGATGGACTATGACTCAATATCAAGATACCTTCCTGAAAATGTTTTTCTTGCTTATGATGATCTGGTAATCGAAATATAATCAAACAATTTGCGGCATCATTGTGATCTCCAAATCTCTCCACCTCGCTGCGATAGGAAACGCCTGCACCGACTTGGTGGCACAGGTGGGCGATGATTTTATTCTCCGGCATGGCTTGCGCAAATCACACTGCACTTATTTAACCCTCGACCAACTGAAAACTATCAAGGCCGATCTTCCCTCGTTTGACTCCATCGCAGGGGGAGTTGGGGGAAATGTAGCCAGTGTCATCGCGGCTCTGGGTGGACGAGCGGCTTTCTTAAGCAAAATATCCAAAGACCGCGAGGGCATGGCCTTTTCTCATACTCTAAAAGCCTCTGGCATCGAAGACCGGATGGCGGTTTCGGAAGAGGAATCTCTTTCGCCACAAGTTATTTGCCTAACCACTCCCGATGGTGATCGCAGCTTTGCCAGTTATGACGGGGTTGCTAAAACCATGTCGCCGAAAGATCTGGATCGCCAAACATTAGAGCGTTCCGCCCTTGTCTTTTTTGACGGTTATAGCCTTTACGCCGATAAGGCCGCCGAAAATTTTTCCTTCGCCTATGAAGCCGTTAAAAAAGGGGAAGGGCTTCTCTGCTTCAACCCGTGCGATGTTTCGGTGATCGAAGCCCATTCTGCTTTGATCCACCACATCCTAACCCAAGCCGATATTCTGATTTGCAATTACACCGAAAGTCGGGCTTTGTTCGGTGACCTCGCACCGGAGGAAATGGCTTTGTTGTTATCAAAACGCTATATCGGTGGAGCCATCACCAACGGGTCTTGCGGAGCCCATGTTTTCAAAGACAAGGAGGTTCTCTTTGTTCCCGCACCGCCGACATTGCATCTGCTGGAGATTGACAGTAACGGAGCCGGAGACCATTTCGCCGGAGGGTTTTTGTATGCTCTTGCCGAACAGCACCCCGTGAGTCATGCGGGAAAACTCGCGCAGCTATGCGCCCTTGACAGCCTTACTCATGCGGGGGCGCGGCCCCTTGGCTCTCTTAAACATTTGCTAACCAATTTCTAGCAGACTTAATCTCCCATGTTGACTCCAGCCGATGCCACGCAAAGAGCGGTTGATATCGTTCTCAACTCCTCTCACCCCTCGAGTAAAATCGCGGCGGCTTTGTATCGCGGTGATACAATTATTTGCCGCACCAATGACTGGCCACCAAGACTTCTTGAAACCCTTGGCATGGACGAGCGGATAGGAGACAGCAGCGGAACCGTTCACGCTGAAATTGGCTGTATCTTGAATTTCCCCACAGCAACGGACGGGGCGAGTTTGTGCGTCACCGATCCGTTCTGCCCCAATTGCGCAAAAGGCGCGGCTGAGGCCGGAATCAAAGCGATTTATATCGACCATAAAGGTTTCACGAAAGACTTTGCGCAGCGGCGCGGGGATGATTTTGAGAGTATGTCCCTGCGAATTGCGGCACGAGCTGGAATCAGCGTTTATGAAATCCGCCGCAAGGAAGACCTCGTGACCCCTATTCTTGTGGTTGAGTCTGACTACATTCCGCCGCAAGATAACCCGATTGAAATCAAACCTTTTGCGGGTGAAAAAGCTACGCTTGCCGATTTGCAAAATCTTGTCTCTTCAGTTCACGTCAAAAAGGATCGTTGGGCTTGTGGGTTTGCGAAAAACGCGACGGGGGAAATTGTCTCTCTTGTTGCCTCTCTTCATGCGGCCATAGGCTATTCCGAAGACAGCGCGGAAGATCTTAAAACCATTGCCAACAGCGAAGGAAAATACAGTTTCTTTCTGGAGCCCACCAACCGCCTGCTGATGGGAGCAGCGCGTTACGGGTACCAGTTGATAGACGGGTTAATCTGGTCTGCACAACTCCCCACCAGCCGCGAAATGGTCAACATCCTCGCCACGCCCATCAAAACTCTTTACATCGGCGATGAAAACAAAGGCCGCAGCCCGAGCTGCCTTGTCGCACGAGACCAACTGCAATCCGCAGGTCTTTTGACCTTCAAATCCCTTTCCTAAAATATTAGACCTCTTGCAGATGGCCGCCAGAGTTAGGGTTAAGCAAGAGGTCTATTGAGACATATCGTCATCCCCGACAAGGGAAGTGAAACTGCACGAGATTCCAGACCCCCGCCTATAAGCGGGGGTGACAGGGGGAGGATGCGGAGGAGGAAGAATTCTTCAACAGGTTGATTACAAATCCAGAATAATCCGTGATGGATCTTCGAGGGATTCCTTAATCCGAACAAGGAAGGTGACCGCTTCCCGACCATCGATGATCCGGTGGTCGTAGGACATGGCCAGATACATCATGGGACGCGCCTTGATCGAACCATCTGGCATGACCATGGGGCGTTGTTGAATTTTATGCATTCCCAAAATAGCGACCTGTGGCGGATTGATAATCGGCGTGGACATGAGCGATCCGAAAATACCCCCGTTGGTGATGGTAAAAGTTCCCCCTGTCATTTCTTCCAGAGAGATTTTTCCATCCCGCGCTTTTGTTCCTAGCAGGGTAATTTCTTTTTCAATCTGAGCCATAGATTTGGTGTCACAATCACGAACCACCGGAACCACCAAACCGTTTGGCGTACTCACTGCCACGGAAATATCATAGTAGTTCTTGTAAATAATATCATCGCCACTGATTTCGGCATTGACCGCTGGAATCTCTTTCAGAGCGTTGACCGCTGCCTTAACAAAGAACGACATGAAGCCGAGTTTGGTTCCGTGTTTCTTTTCGAACACATCTTTATAGGTGTTCCGCAACTCCATAACAGCTCCCATATCCACTTCGTTGAAAGTGGTCAGCATGGCCGCCGTGTTCTGAGCTTCTTTGAGCCGCTGCGCGATTTTCTGGCGCAAGCGAGTCATTTTAACTCGCTCTTCCCGAGGTCCAACCACACGTGGAGCAGCCTCCACAATTGGAGAAACCGACGATGCCCGAGGTGTGTCGAGATGAACAATCACATCGCCCTTGGTCACACGACCATCTTTGCCAGACCCAGCAATCTCGGCTGGATTCACTTTATGATCGTCAACCATCTTGCGTACAGCGGGGGAAAGTTTTTCTTCCGCCGCCGGAGCAGACGCAACAACAGGTGTAGGTGTAGGTGTCGGCGCGGGAGCAGAGACAGCAGGCGCAGATGGTGCAACCGGCGCAACCGCCCCGCCGCTATTGGCAATCTCACCCAGCAAAGCCCCAACCTTCACCGCACTTCCTGCGGGAGCGATAATTTTTGCGATCATTCCAGCGGCGGGCGCATTAACCTCCAGCGTAACCTTGTCTGTTTCAAGCTCGACAATGGGTTCGTCCGCTTTGACGGCCTCCCCTTCTTTCTTCAGCCATTTGGCAACCGTGGCTTCGGAAACGGATTCGCCTAAAGTAGGAACTACGATCTGGGACATTCTTTTTGATCCTGATGGGTTGAATTGCAACAGGAGAAAGATTCACCTTTCCTTGAATAAGGTCAAGGCCTTACGCACATTTCTTTGAGAAAAACAATCTTTCTTCTGAAAACTCATCTGTTATAAACGTCCGTCATCGCCCGAATTTGGCGTAAGACAAATTCTAGGGCGATCCATAGC
>CAYZAR010000177.1:0-3706 GCA_964476455.1 uncultured Micavibrio sp. | reverse complement strand
AGCTTGCGCTTTGGCGTCCATCCTCTCCGTTATAACCGACTCCGTTAATATGGTTAACGCGCCAGAGATTGCCAAAGCAAGAAAAATTACAGTTTCAGAAACCAAGACGGAAAACGATGACAATTGGGGAGCTGGTATTCGAATTCTGGTCGAAGCTGAAGATGGCATCCACTCGGTCACTGGAACCTTGTTCGCCGGACGCGAGCCACGATTGGTCGAAATTGACGGAGTTCCTATTGAGGCAGCGTTAACGCCCCACATGATGTTTCTTCGTAACCAAGACACTCCTGGAGTTATTGGCCATTTGGGAACTCTGCTGGCCGAAAGCAACCAAAACATTGCTGATTTTCGGCTCGGACGCACAGGACAGGGTCAAACAGCTCTGGCTCTCATCGCCCTTGATGCACCTCTTCCTGATGCAGTTTTGACCAAAGTCAAGGCCTTGCCCCAAATCACACAAGCCTGCCGACTGAAGTTTTAGTCACATCACCTAGACATAAAGGAAAAATACAGGTATCCTCACGCTTTCTTGGTTTGTCCATCTTGGACAGGCGGTCTTTCGTTTTGAACAATCTTGTGAACATGGATACCTTGCTTTCCTTTCTTGCGACTGACTTTGAAGGTCACAGCCTCGGCTTGTGGGCAAGCTTTTTGGGAATTGTTGTTTCCCTGCTCATTTTTGACTTAACCGTTCTCAACCGCAAAGATGTGGTTATCTCGCCTAGGCAAAGCCTGATTTACTCAGGATTCTATGTTTTACTTGCTCTGACTTTTGGCGTTTGGGTTTGGGGAAACCTCGGCGAGGACAGCGGCGTTGATTACTTCACCGCCTATATGGTTGAACTTTCACTGTCTCTCGACAATTTGTTTGTCATGTCAGTTGTTCTTTCCTACTTCGCCATTCCCAAAAAATACCAGCACCGCGTTCTTTTTTGGGGAATTATGGGGGTTTTGGTTATGCGCGGGCTAATGATTGGCTTCGGCGTGGCTCTTATTCACTCTTTCGAATGGGTACTTTATGTCTTTGCTGCGTTTCTGATTGTGACTGGCGTAAAAATGCTGCTAATGAAGGAAGATGACGATGATATTAAAGATAATCGACTCATTGTCTTTTTTCAGAAGCATTTACGTTATACCAAAGAAATCAACGGTCATGCTTTTCTTGTGTCCCTGCCCCATAACCACACAGGAAACATGGTCTTGCATGCAACGCCTCTCCTGATGGCCTTGATATGCATCGAATTCATGGATGTTGTCTTTGCCCTTGACAGCGTTCCTGCCGTCTTCGCCATTACAACCGACCCCTTTGTTGTTTACACCAGCAACATCTTTGCCATTCTGGGCTTGCGGACAATGTATTTTGCCGTCACGGCCATGCTTGATCGTTTCAAATACATAAAATACTCCCTCGCGCTGGTTTTGGTTTTCATTGGCGGAAAGGTTTTCTATAGCGGTTTCATTGAAAAAATTAACCCTCTCGTCTCACTGACGATTACTCTTGTCGTTCTATTAGGAGGAATTATCTTCTCTCTGATAAAGACGCGGAACGAAGAAAAAGGACATCTCTAAGCCACAGAATCTCTCGCGGCGCAGCACAGATTTGTGCACCATCTTCTTCTTTTGTTTAGGGATTTCTGGTTAAATGAGAAGTAGGGCCAACTGAAAAATCAGCCCCCATAGGGAGCGTTCAGCATGACAGATTCTGTAACACACAAGGTTCTCAAACCCGTCCCCCATGTTGAACTTATCACATCTCGCCTTTCAACCGGAGATCTTAACGATTTGTGCGATTCCACTGAATCCGCTATTGAGGCCGGCGGGGGGTTTGGCTGGGTAGAACGGCCCGAGAGAGATGTTTTAGAAAGATTTTGGCTCGGCGTTTTAGCCATGCCAAAACGGGCTTTGTTTGTTGCACGTCTTGACGGAGTAATCTGCGGAACGGCTCAGTTAATTCGCCCCCCTAGCAACAATGAAGCACAAGCCTTTGCGGTCCAATTAACCGGATTGTTTATTGCCCCGTGGGCGCGGGGGCAGGGTCTTTCTAGACGCTTGCTTGATCTGGTTGAACGAACAGCCCGCAAAGAAGGATTCTCCGTGATTAACCTTGATGTGCGTGTCACTCAGGAAGCTGCCATCAAGCTCTATGAAAGCGCAGGATACAAACTCATTGGAGAGCATCCCTGCTATGCTCATGTTCGTCAAGAGATCGTTGCTGGCCGCTATTATTATAAGATTATCGACCATTCAATTGAAGAAGCCTTGAAATAATCGATTACCTTGGTCTAATAAAGGTGGCGGCTGCCTGCACACTTTTGGAACTTAACGACCTTCACACGGAAGGTGGTTCCCATTTTTGAGCCTTATCCCATTGCTCATCGCTAAAGGGTTTCCCAAAACCCCACAGTTCATCGAAAAGAGTACGCTGGGCATCTGCAAGAGGCCACGAACGCGTTAAGACAATTTGTTTTCGCGCCCAAACGATCTGAGCAACATAGGGACCGAAGACTTGCCAGCTTACCGCCCCAAATAAGTTATCTTTGCAGCACCTATAAACATGTCGCAAATTGGTCACAAAGCTTTGGGACTCAGGAACCAAGATGCGTTCGCGAAAGTGGGTTCTGTTGCGGTGAATGATATAATAATGGTTTGTTGTTGGCCCGTACACCATCCACAAATGCTCATCACAAGAAAACTGACAGATTTCATCATCAGGACCATTCATATGAGAAATTATCAAATCATCATACTCTGTCAGCCAGTTTTGCCCCTCAATTAGCCTCACATCGAGTTCTGGAGGACGTAAACGCACTCCACTTTGGTCAATAAAATCAATACCCCCTGCTACCAAGGCTGACTCAATCGCTTCAATCGTTTCACGGCGGGGCGTTGTTAATCCCCGCTCAAGGTTATTAACGGCAGGCAAAGACAGTTTTGCAACCTTGGCCAAATCCTCTTGCGTCCAGCCGAGAAGAGCCCTTGCCGCCTTAATTTGGGTTAAAACAATCATTGGTTTGGCCCAAGAAGCTTGACCTTCTCTCCCCTTTTAATCCGGTCGCACAATTCTCTTACTCTCCTATTGTTCACAGTTAAGCTGCTCTGGTTTACTTCATAGTCCGCTAAAAAGAATAGTGCCGCCTCTAAACTCATTTGATAATGGGCAATAAACACACCGCGCTCCTTTCCCTGTCCATCTACCCCCAAGGCCCCAGAAAGTAGTAGAGCATGGGTATTCTCGTAGCAATAGGCTGCCGATTCTGGCTGAACGTGTGCATCACAAGCCGCTAGAGCAAAGGAAAACACAAGTCCGATTGCAGCAACATTTTTATCCAAAGTTTCTTTTAACACAACATCCTCCATAAAAGTATGCTTTATAAAAACGCTTAATACATATATTAAAAACATATTTATGTCAAGATTTTTTACAGAAAAAATGGAACTGGGCTCTAAGCCCCACCCCCTCAAAGGATTATAATGGATGGCACGCCCTAAACTATTTGCATTTTATCCACAGAATCCTGTAAAACCATGACCTATGGTTTACCAGGAAAATTCATTCGATGTTGTGGTTATTGGCGGTGGACACGCAGGATGCGAAGCTGCCGCTGCTGCTGCCCGCATGGGGGCAAGAACCGCTCTTGTCTCGCACAGCATAGAGCAACTCGGGGCCATGTCTTGCAATCCCGCCGTTGGTGGACTTGGCAAAGGT
>CAYZAR010000176.1:0-3727 GCA_964476455.1 uncultured Micavibrio sp. | reverse complement strand
ACCTACACCAGTTGCCGCAGCCTTTAACGATGCCGCTAGCGGCGTGGAGCCTCAAGCCGCAGAGCCCGCTCCAACCGAGCCTGCTCTGGCAACGGGACCGGAATCCTTTCCAACAACCGTCAAAGTTGCGGCCGCTCCCGTAGCTGCTCCCGCAGTCTGAGCTATTTCCCAGAGAAATCATCGTTTTTGGCCTTCTTTTCTTGGGAATTTTCACCATAAAAGTTTGACTTTTCCTCGCCAAACAGGGTAAGATGAAGCATAAGAAGAATAGATTAGGTGTGATAAATGGCTCAGAAAAAGAAAACTCCGACTGGCCCCGCTGCCGATAATCCTGTGGATGCGTCTATTGCTGCCCTTTCGAGACCTATGGCCAGAGGAAAAGCAACCCCACCTCCTGCTTCTGGGTCTGAACAAGATTCCGCTTTTCAGGAAATGATGAAAAAGATCGTCAGTAACGCTGGCCAGATTACAGATCCTCCCGCCGAAGAATTCGTTCCGATAGATGTCCGGAGGTTGCTGGATGCCCAGTTAGCCCTTGCCTTCGATAATCGGTTTGAAGAATATCTTGAGTCTTTAGGAAAATCGTTTGATTCTTTCCAAGAATCTCTCGAGGGGGAAGAACACGCACGTGCTATGGCCGCCCGTGATGCCGAGTTTGCAGGATTTTGCTATAAATCTAGTGGCAAGGGTAGTCTGCGCAGATATTCTCACCCGTCTTGTATTCGCGATGATGGATTCCAAACTCCCCGCTTCAACATGAATCCGGCCGAGCAGAGGACGGCTCGGACTCATCTGGCAAACGCCATTCAGCTGACTGCTGCGCAATACGGGCCGGAGGCCGCGGTTTCCCAAAAAGACATGGCCCGCGCTCTGGGAGCCATTGCCACCATCGAAAGTAGTTTTGGCACGAAGCGTAGTGTTGTCGGAACGAAGTTTGCCTCTTCCGCAGGGGGAGCCATGCATTACCTTGATGGCACAATCGCCGGCGAGGTGCGAGCCAATATGGGAGATCGGCGGATAGCTGAACGCGTCGCCGCCCTTGGAGTTAATCCCGCAGACGGAATCAGCAAAACTGAAGCATGGACTCTTAAAAATGACGACCTGTTGGCTACACGCCTTGTAGCGATTGGCATGGTCAAGTTGGCCAAGAAACACCCCGAGCTCGCACAAAACCCCGAGGCCTTAGCTACGCGCTATTATATGCAGCATAATATGGGCGAAGGGGGAGCGAATGCCCTTGAACGAGGTGGGGTTGCGGCTGTCAATAATACAGATAGTCGGATTGTTGCGAATAACCCCATGTTCTTCCGTGGGGCAGATTCTTCCGCCGAGGTTACTGATCGCTACCGGAAGTATGTTGTTGGTGCCATGAAATCGGCTGGGAATTTGATGGACCAGTTGGCGGGCGCACAACCGTTGGTGCTCGCTACCAAGAAAGATGCTGGCCTTCCTACCCCATCCCCTGCATAGATAGGGTATCTCTCTTTAACCATCAGAGATGTCCTCGCAAGAACCTCTTAACTGTTTTTGTGATTTGATGTAGTTTGGGTGCGTCTGAAAGTTTTGCCTCCCTTGCCTTGATTCTCGATTTTTCCAAACATATGATGGTTATTATGGAACTTTTCAATCGTTTTTTAACATATATATTGTATCTTTTAGGTGTGCGGCCAGAGGAAGAGCCCTTGCCTCCGCAAGCAGCTGAACCTGAAAAGCCTCTAAAAGGGACGAACGGCCCAATTCGTGCGGATGTTCTGGTTTTAGAAGAAAATGGCCGCGTGATTATGGTAGTTGACTATGACTTTCTGGATATTCCTGAATGGGTGGAGTGGGATGTCTCCCGCAACATTATCGGAATAGTTCAGATGGGAGGAGCAATTGCTGAATTAAAGAGCGTGATTCCGCCCGAGAAAGAAGCTATATTTAGGTCAGTTCCTAATATTTTGCTAGCGACTCGGTTTGAGGGTCAAAAAGTGGCTCACTCCATTTATATGGTGGTCCGCCATGAAACGTAAGTAACAAAATCGTCCGCTGAGGATGAAGAGAGGGATTTATAACTATGGATGTCAACTGTTTTGCTAGCTCTGAGGCCTGCGTAAAAACTCTCTTACCCGAGGCCTTGTTTCTTCGCCACCATGCGGCAGATGACGGCGGGGCCTATGCCCTCCCTCCCGTAATTTCCGGCCATGATGCGTTAGGAGCAGAAACCGCGGTCAATCTGCATATTCTGGGACGCTCTGCTTCCTCCATCATTCTTTCGCGAGATGAACCGGATTTGGCTGCTGCAATTGAGAGAGGGTTATCTCCAGCGGTAGGGTCTAACGGGCCGTCACGCTCCACTCGCCCAAAACTTTCGAGCTAGAATCCTCAGAAGGACAGGATAATGGGCACGGTCGAGGATTGGCAAAAAGGTCACGTTGCTTCTTTTGCCGATCACCCCGATGGGACAGTGATTGGCCATTATATAGCCAATTCATCGCGTGCCGAGTGTGCCCTCTTTGAACCCGCCCACGTTATTAAAGGCACGCAGGCCTTGGTTACGGAGCGTCCAGCAGATGATTTTTTCAAATTAGTCGAGGTGTTGCATGGACAGGACAGGCTGTGGCCTGCTGTGATAGAAGGCTTCGTCCGTGGCATGAAGGACCTCTTCACCTCTTCCTCACCTCCTTCTTCTCACAATCTTGCGAAGCTCTTTATTGCGGTTTCCCCTTATCCTGATTTATATGAAGGGTTTCAGCGTTGTTTGCAGGAAGCGAATCGTTTCCTAGCTTACCAAGCTGGCGCAGACGCTGAGGAAGATCCCGATATTCTCGCCTTGTTTCATGAAGCCGCCAGAACTCCAGACATCTTCCTCAACCACGGCAAAAGTCTAAGAACCGTTTCTCCGTGGAGGGATCAAGATTCTCTGAGCCCTCCGAAAAGCGACCCTCGGACTGACAGAGCCAGCGCGATATGGAGACGGCTCTTAGAAGATTTGAAGTCTGGAGAAAAACCAGCCCCCGATTGGGTAAAGATTAGTCTCGGCTGCGAGGTACGTAGGACGACAGGAGAGCGGACTCCTCGCCCTTAAAAATCAACGCATTTCCCGCCATTTTCCCAGTCTCCGTATCGTGTGGCCTCTGGCCCCTTGCGTCCACCATGCTCGGGAAGCATACCCGTTTGAGGAACGTACCCATCCACTTTCGGTGTGGGTTTCGCCGGAGAAGGTTTTGGTTTTGCTGGACTTGGGTCTTTGCTGTTCATAAACTAGCTATAGTCTATCTTTCAAACAGAGGAAAGAGCCTGATGGATATTTTAGTTCCCTATCGCCAAAAGATTGATACCCTTGATAAGAACATCGTAGATCTTTTGGTACAGCGTTTTGATGTTGTGCGCGAAGTCGCTGCCATTAAGGCCCAACATGGAATTCCCGTGGTCATTGAAGATCGCATCCGTCAAGTCATTGACCAAGCGGGAGATCAAGCTTTCGAAAAGGCCCCACCCGACTTTGCTGAAGACGTTGAAAGCATGGTGCGTGAAGTTTACATGATGCTCGTTGCGATTTGCTGCGACTATGAAGAACGCCTGAACACGCACGAATAATCCGTTATTACTCCACCGTTACAGATTTGGCAAGATTACGAGGCTGGTCCACATCCGTTCCTTTAGCAACAGCAACGTGGTAGGCCAGAAGCTGTACCGGAATGGAATACAGAATGGGGGTAACGAAAGGATGAACATCCCCCATAAC
>CAYZAR010000175.1:0-3735 GCA_964476455.1 uncultured Micavibrio sp. | reverse complement strand
GGCTTGAAGTTATGGAGAGGTTTGTCTCCCGTCGGTTTGACGAAATATCGATGGAGATAAACGCCACCTCGCAGCAATTGGATATGGCCGAAGAGGGTATGGTCGGGAAAATTGTTGAGGTGATGCAGGTTCTTTCGGCTATTTCCTATAGCGGAGATGGCTCTTCAGCGGCCAATACAGGCGTGGAGCTTGAATCTGTCATTGAAACCACAGAAAAAGCGGCGAATCAGATTTTGGATGCGGCAGATCGGATTGCCAATCGGTTGCACACCGAAGGGAAGTGGGATGAACCAGGGGCTCGTGATAAGCTGCTAGAGGAAACCAAAAGCGATATACAAGATATTTTGATGGCGTGTACTTTTCAGGATCTGACCGGACAACGGATTCGGAAAACCCTTGAGAACCTTCAAATGATTGAAGGGCGTTTGAGTTCGACGCTTGAAAAGTTCGGGGTGAATATCAGGCCCGAAACCAACGAAGTTGTCCGTGATTCGATTGATAACCACGCAAAATCTCAGGCTGATATTGACGCATTGTTTGCTTAGAAAGCCTTTGAGTTGACGTATTCAAAGCGGAGGGCCGAGCGCGCTCCGCTTCTTTCGTTTATAACCTGAGTTTTTTGGTTTGTGGGCCTTGCGAAAAACTGCATAAGGCTCTAGAAAAGTGGTGATTTTTGTCAAGCACCACTAATTTGAGTGAGTCTCCCATGATCGGGGCGTTTGCCTTCTACGTTTTTGCGAGTGTTCTGGTTTTGAGTTCCTTGATGGTTATTTCAGCTCGGAATCCTGTTCACTCGGTGCTTTTCCTTATTCTGTCCTTTTTCAATGCGGCGGGGTTGTTTGTCCTCATGGGGGCTGAATTTCTCGCTATGATTCTGATGATTGTCTATGTCGGGGCTGTGGCAGTTCTTTTCCTGTTCGTTGTGATGATGCTTGATATTAATTTTGCTGACTTGCGGCGAGGGGCGATGAGGTTTATCCCGCTGGGAGTTGCCTTTGGCGGAGTGCTGTTGGCTGAACTTGTGTTGCTTTATATATCGTGGTCGCCCTCGCCTTTATCTGAGCAAAATTTAGGGGCTCCGACTCCCGAAGCGATTGATAATTCAAGAGCAATCGGAAACATTCTCTACACAGATTTTCTTTTCCCGTTTCAGGTTTCAGGTTTGATTTTGCTTGTGGCAATGATTGGGGCAATTGTTTTGACACTTCGCTCGCGGGAGGGGCTGCATCGGCAAAGCGTTCCCTCTCAAGTCGGGCGGAAAGCGTCTGATGTTTTAAGAGTTCAAAAAGTGGCGACGGGAGCAGGGGTAGATCATGATGCTTGAAATCGGATTGACTCATTACCTGATTTTGTCAGCCCTTCTGTTTACCATTGGGATTTTTGGCATTTTTCTCAATCGCCGGAATGTGATCGTCATTCTCATGTCTATTGAGTTGATGCTCCTCGCGGTCAATATAAACTTTGTCGCATTTGGGGCGGTTCTGGGCGATTTGGTGGGGCAAGTCTTTACCATGTTTGTTTTGACGGTGGCGGCGGCAGAGGCCGCTATCGGTCTTGCGATTCTGGTGGTGTTCTTCCGCAATAAGGGGTCCATCGCGGTTGAGGATATATCCTCGTTGAAGGGGTAGATGAACATGGAATACTTGGCAGTTTTTTCTCCTCTTGCGGCGTTTCTGATAACCGGAATTTTCGGCAAAAAGATGGGCGATATTCCTGCCCAGATTATTACTTGTGCTGCGGTTATTCTGGCAGCCCTTGCTTCGGTGAGCTTGTTTTTTTCGGTGGGAATCGGACATGATCCTCATGTTTTGAAATTGATGACGTGGGTATCCTCGGGTGATTTTCGTGTCGATTGGGCCTTGCGTGTTGATCAACTAGCCGTTGTTATGATGTGCGTCATCAATATTGTTTCGGCTTGCGTTCATGTCTATTCAGTCGGGTATATGAGCCACGATGACAGCAAGGCGCGTTTTATGGCTTATCTCAGCTTATTCACGTTTGCCATGTTGATGCTGGTGACCTCTGATAATTTGCTCCAGTTGTTCTTTGGTTGGGAAGGAGTCGGGCTGGCTTCCTATTTGCTGATTGGCTTCTGGTACCAGAAGCCTTCGGCCAATGCGGCCTCGGTCAAAGCATTTCTTGTCAACCGTGTAGGGGATTTGGGGTTGACCCTCGGGATTATGGCGGCGTTTTATATTTTTGGAACCGTACAATTCGACGGCATTTTTGACCAAGCTCCGGCCAGAGCGAACGAGACGTTTTCCTTTTTTGGTTACCAAATTCATGCTTTGACTCTTGTCTGCCTGTTGTTGTTTGTCGGGGCAATGGGGAAATCGGCTCAACTCGGTCTCCATACATGGTTGCCGGATGCGATGGAGGGGCCAACGCCTGTTTCTGCTCTTATTCATGCGGCAACGATGGTTACGGCGGGCGTATTTCTGGTTGCGCGGTTTTCTCCTGTGTTTGAATATGCGCCAGATGCCCTGATGGTGGTTTGCCTTGTTGGGGCTTTGACCGCGATTGTTGCGGCAACGATTGGCATGACACAGTTTGACATTAAACGAGTGATTGCTTATTCCACCATGTCGCAACTTGGTTATATGTTTTTTGCTTTGGGGGTTTCAGCCTATAGCGCGGCTATGTTTCACCTTGTCACGCACGCTTTTTTCAAGGCATTGCTTTTCTTGGGGGCGGGGTCCGTCATCCATGCCATGTCCGGCGAACAAGATATGCGTAAAATGGGTGGAATCTGGAAGAAAATTCCTGCGACTTATACTTTGATGTGGATTGGCTCTCTGGCTTTGGCTGGTTTTCCTTTCTTTGCTGGTTTTTATTCCAAAGACCTTATTCTTGAGGCCGAGTGGGCTTCTGGGTCGTCGGTGGGCCATTTTGCCTATTGGATCGGGATTGTCGCGGCTTTGCTGACAGCCTTTTATAGCTGGCGTTTGCTCATCATGACTTTTCACGGGAAAGCGCGGGCTGACCATCATACAATGGAACACGTCCATGAATCGCCTGCTGTGATGCTTTTGCCCCTTGTTGTTTTGGCGGTTGGAGCAATTCTTGCTGGGGTTGTATTTAACGGTGTGTTTGCGGAACCGAAACACCAGTTGGTAGAAGCCGCCCACGGAGTAGGGGCAGACGTGGCAGTTCAAAGGGAAGAGCCACAAAGTGACTGGAACCGCGATGATTTCTTTGGAAAAAGTTTGATGGTTTTGCCAGAGCATGACTCGGTGGCCAAAGCGCACCATGTTGAGCTTTGGGTGAAGCTTCTTCCTACGATTATGGGGATTTGCGGGATACTACTTGGCTATCTCGCCTATATGTTTGTCAAGACGATTCCAGAAATCACTGTTAAGCGGTTCAAAAAGCTTCATACGCTTTTCTTCCGCAAATGGTTCTTTGACGAAATTTACGATCTTCTCTTCGTTCGGAGCAGCATAGCTCTTGGGAACTTATTCTGGAGGGGCGGAGACCAAAAAATCATTGATGGATTCGGGCCAGATGGAGTGTCCTCGCTTTCCAGACGCTTGGCTGCCATTTTAGGACGGTTCCAAACTGGATATGTCTTCCAATATGCGTTTGTCATGATGATGGGGCTTGTTGCCTTGGTGTCGTGGGTGGCGTTCCGCGCTGGTTTGTTTGGCCAGTAGAAAAAGAGAAAAAGATGATTGATTTTCCCATTCTCTCCTTGATGACTTTCCTGCCCTTGGCGGGAGCGGCTTGTCTTCTTCT
>CAYZAR010000174.1:0-3740 GCA_964476455.1 uncultured Micavibrio sp. | reverse complement strand
GGTTTCGTGGTCGCTTTGACAGGTGCGGCGACAGTTTTTTTAGCGGGGGCTTTTGACGCGGCAGCTTTAGCCGGAGTCTTGGCCGAAGTTTTAGGTGCTGGTTTTACTTGTTTCTTTGCCGCCATCATATTTTGCCCGTACTGGTCCCGATTCGGGACATTAGCTGATTCGCCGATTTAACCTGATTTTGCAGAAAAATCAAAGGGGTACGATGTAGTTTTTTTCGTCTAGCTTTGCCCATTAAGCTGAGCCCGCGTCCTTTTCTCTTTGTATTTGCTGTAATGCGAGCATCCGGCTTTCATTTTCAGGAGTTACAGAAGAGCGCAAAGCTGCTCGTGCCGCCTGAATATCGACCAGCAATCGGGATCTATCCCACTGGTTCCACAAAGACAACCATCCCGCCAAAGCTAATTCCGCCTCGGTTTCAGGGCGGGCAAAACCAGCATGGACATAAAACCGATCACTTCTCAACCGATCGAGAGTTTCAGCCAATCCAAGAGAATTTATGTGGTGCGTTGCTTCCTCTTTGTCAAGAGTTTCAGGCTCATTTTCTTCGAAATACGCGAGAGCTGCGTCATAAAGACTACGAAATTCGGGAGAGTCTGCCTCAATTTGCTGAAAGTGATCCTGTACAGACGGGTACAAATAAGGATGGTTGAGCAATGTCAAAAGAAGGAGCTGTGGAATCATTCCCTGAGTCTTCTGGCGACTAAGAGGAGGAAGAACGACAGAAGAAGCGTTTCCCCTTGAATTCTTATGGTTGTCCTTAAAGGAGCCGAGCCCCACGGGTTTCCCCGCCCATGACTTGCCGAACAAGGCCCGCGTTTTATCCCGAAACGCTTGCTTGTAATAATATTGAAGTTGAGCTTCAGGAATTTGGGCTGCTAGTCCTTCCAGCGTTTGAGATAGCCCCGCTTGCGCTTCTGGTGTGGAAAAAACCTTGCCGATTGTGTGGTGTGTCCACAAGAAGTCTACGAGAGAAATTGCCCGCTCAAGTAGCTCCGTAAAAGCGGCGGCCCCGTTTTCGCGGATATAAGTATCGGGATCATCGCCTTGGGGGAGAAACGCAAAGCGTACGGATTGGCTAGGTTTCAAGAGCGGGAGGATTCTATCTATTGCCCGTACGGCGGCGCGATATCCGGCATCATCTCCGTCAAAGCATAAGATCGGCTCTTTGCTGTCTAGCGGAATCATCTTCCACAAGCCGAGAATTTGCTCTTGGGTCAGGGCGGTTCCTAGCGGGGCAACAGCCCCCCGAAAACCAGCCTGCTGGCAGGCAATCACGTCCATATAACCTTCCACCACGATGACCGGAGATTTGTCTGCGGCCATACGGGCGTGCTGCTGGGCATAAAGCATCTGTCCCTTGTGAAAGAGAGGATTTTCAGCAGAATTGATATATTTGGGCGGCTTGTGATCGCTTGATCGTGTAGGCCGTAAGTGATCGGGTAACACACGCCCACCAAACGCAACGATTCTTCCCCGCGCATCTGTGACAGGAAACATGACTCTATCCCGAAAAAAAGAATAAGATTCTCGTCCGGTGGTTGAAGGTTTTACCACTCCGGCCTCAATCATTTGGGCATCTGTGTAGCCTTGACCGCGCAGATGAATACGCAATCCTTGGTCATCTATCGGTGCATAACCAAGGCGAAAGGAATCAATGATCTCAGGTTTAATTCCTCGTCCTGTTAGGTAGCCGAGAACTTCTCTGTTGGATGGAATATGAAGCTGGGTCTCAAACCATTTGGCGGCTTCCTCGCACAAGTCATAAAGACCTTTTTGCTGTCTGGCTTGGTGAACATCTTCTTGGGTTTGGCGGGGGACTTGAAGTCCTGCCTGCGCGGCGAGGGTTTCTATGGCCTCGGTGAAGGGCAGGTTGTCATGACGCATGACAAACCCCAAGACATCCCCGTGCGCCCCGCACCCAAAGCAGTGAAAAAATTGCTTATCGTCATTCACATAGAACGAAGGTGTTTTCTCGCGGTGAAACGGACAACATCCTTTGAATTCGCGGCCAGAGCGCGTCAATTTGACCCGCCGCCCAATGACCTCGGACAAGGTCAGGCGGTCACGCAGATCTTGAAGAAAGCGCGGAGAAATAGACATAGGTTGGTTTTACACGAGCCTGCAGGAAAAGGGGAAGCTTTTCTTTCGGATGTCACCGCATCCTAGGGAGAAATGACAAGTTTTTACGCTGTGTGTCCCAAACAAAGTTGGTGAGTCACGTCGCAGAAAACTATTGACTTTTGAAGGAAAAATCTCTTATTGTTCATTCACCCCAAAGCTTTTCATAAGTATAGGCCCTAAAGGTAGAGGTCCAGATTGTTTGGGAGTGGCTGAACAATACATAACAACCAAGATTCGAAGATAACCACATAAATTACCCATTAAGGAGACAGCACGAATGCAAAAACCGCTTGCAGGCATGAATGCGGCCATTTTGGTCGCTAACGGATTCAATGAAATCGAAATGACCATGTTCCAACGGGGCATGATGGAAGCAGGCGCAACCCCTCGCATTATTAGTGTTGAAAATTCTTTGGCCAATGGTTGGCAGGGGAATGGCTGGGGCCATTATTTTGCCGTGGACAAACATCTGGCGGATGCCTTGGCGGCGGATTATGAGATTCTCATTATTCCCGGGGGACATCGCAGTCACGACAAACTGAAACTGACGGCTCATACGCGTCGCTTCATCGGTGGGTTTATGGCAGCGTACAAACCCGTCATGGCGATGGGTGATGCAGTGAAGTTGATGGCGGAAAGCGGCTTGATTTCTGGTGTGATGGTAACGGGGCCTGAAGACGTGCGTTCTGTCGTTACAGAATCCGGTGCGGCTTGGTCGGATATCAGTCCCACTATCCACAATAATCTGATTTCAGCGGTTGTTACCCCTGAAAATACGGTTGAGCTGGTTGCAACCTTGGTTAATTTTGTGCAGGAACAGTACGCCGAAGAAGAGTCTGACGAACAACAAGCGGCTGCTTAATTTTCCTCCCTGACCAAACCGAAAGTACGTTACGATGCGCGCAGAAATTGAAGCTCTTTCCAAGAGTATTGAGTATTCCTTGAGTTTGCTACGGAGGCATCTTTGACTGGGATGTTGCCCTATCCCGCCTTGATGAGCTGAACGCTCTCTCGGAAGATCAAAACCTGTGGACCAATCCTGACAAAGCTCAGAAGCTGATGCAGGAGAAGAACCGTCTTGAACAGCAGTTGTCCTCTGTGCGGGCAGTCGAATCAGGTCTTAAGGACAATCTGGAATTGATTGAACTGGCAGAAATCGAGGGGGATACTGCAGTTGCCCTTGAAGCTGAGATGGCCTTGAGGACGATCGAAAAAGAAGCAGCCCACCTTCAATTGCTAAGTCTGCTTTCAGGCGAGGCCGATGGCAATGATGCCTATCTGGAGGTGAACGCGGGCGCGGGCGGGACAGAATCCTGTGATTGGGCCCAAATGTTGTTGCGGATGTACACAAGATGGGCAGAGCAAAACGGTTATAAACTCTCGATTTTGGATCGTTCCGAGGGGGACGAAGCTGGCATTAAATCGGCTACTATCAAAATTGAGGGCTTTCAAGCCTATGGGTGGTTAAAAAACGAAAGTGGCGTTCATCGGCTTGTTCGCATTTCTCCCTTTGACTCCAATGCACGCCGACACACAAGTTTTGCCTCGGTTCATGTAACGCCTGTTATTGATGATTCGATTAACATTGAAGTTCTTGATAAGGATTTGCG
>CAYZAR010000173.1:0-3755 GCA_964476455.1 uncultured Micavibrio sp. | reverse complement strand
CATTTTGACCCTGATTTTATAAAAACCCGTGACACAAGAAATTTCCTTTGCTTTACAGGAGACGGCTTTATTGCCAAAGGCGTGGACCTGCTGGTTGAAGCGATGGAAGATCTGCCGAAAGATTTTCACCTTTATATTGCGGGGCCGCCTTCGGAACAGGCTTTCTTTGAAAAATATAATGGACGGATCGAACAATTGGGAAACATCCACTATGTTGGATTTCTTGAAATTGGTTCTCCGGCGCATCTTGATCTGGTTAAAAAATGCGCCTACGTCATTTTGCCAACCGCTGCTGAAGGACTGGCAACCTCGGTTGCCACCTCGATGAAATTCGGCATGGTCCCCATTCTGACTTTCGAATGCGGAATTGATGCTTCTTCCTGCGGTTATTATTGCAGCAGTGACGTGCCAGAGATGGTCCCCTCTTTGCGCAGCCTTATGCGAAGCTGCGCGGCTCTTCCTTCAGCGGAGTACGAGGAAAAAGTTTATAAAACGATAGCCAAAGCCGCAGACTATGGGCAATCTTCCTTTACCCAGTCTTGGAACAAAGCATTAAGCTCTATTTTGAAAGAAATTTAACAGGAACCCGAAAACATGACTCAAAAACGTGCCTTTATCACTGGCGTAACCGGACAAGACGGAGCCCTTCTTTCTGAAATGTTGCTGGAAAAAGGATACAAAGTCTTCGGCCTAAAACGCCATGTGTCCATCAGCAATATTGGCCGGATTACCCATTTGATGGACCATCCGAACTTTGAACTGATTTACGGTGACCTGACGGATACAGCCAGCATGATTCAGGCCTTGCAGCGGGCTCAGCCTGAGGAGGTTTATAACCTCGCCAGTCAGACGAATGTCGGCATCAGTTTTGAAAATCCGGAATTTACAGCCAATGTCAACGCTGTGGGGGCCTTGCGTGTTCTGGAATCCCTTCGTTTGTTGGGTATGGGGAGCCGTGCTCGCTTTTATCAAGCCTCAACATCGGAACTTTACGGGCTTGTCCAAGAAGTTCCCCAGAAAGAAACCACTCCTTTCTATCCGCGCAGTCCTTATTCCGTAGCGAAACTCTACGCCTACTGGATGACGATCAATTACCGCGAGAGCTACGGGATGCACGCTTCGAACGGAATCATCTTTAATCATGAAAGCCCCATTCGCGGAGAAACTTTTGTCACCAGAAAAATTACAATGGGCCTTGCCCGTATTTTATCGGGAGACAAAACGCCTATTCATCTTGGCAATATCAATTCCAAACGCGACTGGGGACACGCGAAGGACTCAGTAGAGGCCATCTGGCGGATCATTCAACAAGAAAAACCGGATGACTATGTGATTGCAACAGGAGAAACCCACTCGGTCCGTGAATTTATTGAGGAATCATTTGCCCTTGTGGGCATCTCTATAGAGTGGAAAGGAGAGGGCGTGAACGAAATCGGTATAAATTCTAAAACCGGAGAAACCCTCATTCAAATTGACCCGAAATTCTTCCGCCCTGCCGAAGTCGATCTTTTGATTGGCGATGCGACAAAGGCTAGAGAAAAACTAGGATGGATTCCCCATATGGGCTTCCAAGGCCTTGTACGGGATATGGTGACCGCAGACCTCAAGGCGGCAGGACTCAACATTGAAACCCTAAGAAAGGCAGCCTAACCATGACTTACTCTTTTAATCTTTCAGGAAAAAAAATCTGGGTTGCAGGCCATCGTGGCATGGTCGGGGCGGCCATTCTTCGCCAGCTTGAAAAAGAGAAAAATATTACGCCCCTGACAATTTCGCACAAGGAACTGGACCTACGCGACCAAGCCGGCGTGAATGCTTGGGTCAAAGCCAACAAACCTGACGTCGTTTTCTTGGCGGCGGCAAAGGTTGGCGGCATCATGGCCAACAGCACCTACCCTGCTGAATTCATCTATGATAACCTTGCCATTACCACGAATGTTATTCACGCGGCATGGGTGAATGGGGTTCAGAAACTGGTTAATATTGGATCGTCCTGCATCTATCCAAAATTTGCGCCGCAACCTATTAAAGAAGAATCCCTGCTCAGTGGACCGCTGGAGCCCAGCAATGAATGGTATGCGCTTGCCAAAATTGCTGGAATTAAAATGTGTCAAGCTTACCGCGCTCAGTACGGGGCAGATTTCATTGCCCTGCAGCCTTGCAACCTTTATGGCCCGGGCGACACCTATCACGGGGAGAACAGCCATGTTATTCCGGCTATGATTCTCAAATTTCAAGCCGCGAAGGATAAGGGGGAAGCTTTTATCGAATTGTGGGGAACAGGCACACCGCTTCGTGAATTTCTTTTTGTGGACGATATGGCCGAAGCATCTGTGTTCTTGTGCAAGACCTATTCCGATTCCGTTCCGATGAATGTTGGTTTTGGAACGGATTTATCTATTCGTGATCTAGCCCATAAAATTGCCAAGGTTGTTGGCTATCAAGGGGAAATACGCTTTAACCCTGAAAAACCGGACGGTACGCCGAAGAAACTCTTAGATGTTTCGCGCCTGACCGCCGCAGGATGGACCGCTAAGACAACACTGGATGAGGGGCTAAAAATTTCTTATCAAGATTACCTCTCCCGACAAGAAAAGAAAGCAGCATGACCTCTCTTGTCATTCCAGTCATCTTGTGCGGCGGCTCGGGGACGAGGCTTTGGCCGGCTAGCCGCGATGTCTTTCCCAAACAATTTCTAAACCTGTTTGGGGAAGATACGTTGCTGCAAACCACTTTGCGCCGCGCCGTGCGTATTAGTAAAGCACCCGCCGATCACGTTATCACCGTCACTTTGGCTGCACTGGAAGATGAAGCGCGGCGGCAAATCTCAAATGCTGCGAAGGGTGCGGACACCCATATTCTCAAGGAACCTGTGGCTCGCAACACAGCCGCTGCCGTTGCCTTTGCAGCTCTTTATGTACGCTCTCATTTTGGCCCCAAAGCCCTTATGTGGGTTTTGCCGTCCGACCATTATATTGGTGATGAAGACTCCTTGGCGAAGGCTTTTCAAAAAGGATTGCTCGCCGCACAGAAAGGTAAACTCGTAACTTTTGGCATCACTCCGACCAGACCTGATACAAGCTATGGCTATATAAAACACAGTCATAGCCCAATAGAAGACGGCGTCTATGCCGTTGCGGACTTTGAAGAGAAACCGAACCGCACCACCGCTGAAGCCTTTCTGGCTTCAGGAAAATATCTATGGAACAGCGGAATGTTTCTTTTTGAAGCGCAAAGTGTTCTTGACCAGTTTTCTTGCCACGCACCCGCTTTGCTTGCGAAAACAGCTTCGGCAATGGCCTCTTCTCCTGATCCACAAACTCCCCATCTTGACTCTTATGCCGAAATTCCTGCTGAACCTTTTGATAAGGCGATCATGGAAAAAACCGATGAAGCCGCCATTGTGCCATGCGACCCGAATTGGTCTGACATAGGTTCATGGGAAAGCTTGTGGGAAATCGGAGAAAAAGACCTAAGCGGAAACGTGATTGAAGGACAAGCTGTGACCGACTCAACAAAGAACTGCTTGATTCAATCAAACGGCCATCGCCTTGTGGTCTGCGCAGGGCTTGAAAATTTGGTGATTGTTGACACCGGAGACACGGTCCTGATTGCCGACCGGACCAATCACGACTCCATCCGCACCCTTATCAAGAAACTAAATTTGTTAAAGAGCTAAGCTTATAATCCGTCATCCCAACGCTTTCTCTCTTTTGTCACCCCCGCTTTATAGGCGGGGGTCTGGCTTAATACGC
>CAYZAR010000172.1:0-3783 GCA_964476455.1 uncultured Micavibrio sp. | reverse complement strand
GCCCAGCTCATTAAATCCAGCCATCCCCATGCCGCCAAGAATATGGGAGAGTCCTCCAATCGCCGCAGCCCCTGCGCCAGCCAATAGGTTCAAAATAGCTTTATCAATCAGAGCCTTGCCGAGGGCAGATAGCTGAGCCATCGGGGTCACTACCGTATTATCATCAAAATTAAACAGTTTTGCTGACCCAAACATGGCAGCCATCATGTTTTTGACTGGGTTCGGATAGGGTTTTGAGATTGAACCAAGAACTTGCACAGCTTCATTCTCGTGCAAGATTTTGCAGGTATTGTAGAGAATAACAGCTTCTTCAGTTGTGAATTGGGATTTCTGGTTGGGAAGATTGATGTCCGCATTGCCCGACTGGTTCGGGTCATAAACGTTGCAGTTCCCTTCTTGAACCTTGGCATCTTGTTTGCTACGACCCCCCTTGACCTTTTCCATGACCAAGGGGTATTTAACCACGGAAGGAAGAGCATTTACAGCCGCAAGCAAGCTGCCGTTACGCTCAGAAATTTTATTATACCAGATCCCTGCACCTCCCCAACCGTACTCCAAAACGCCAGAACTCATCATCAGAGGATTATCGAAGCCAAGGGTTGGGTAATAAACATCCCCTAGAGAGTATTCAGGGTTTTCACCTACAATCTCTCCAGTCAGGTAATCATAACCAGCAAGAGAGGATGCGTTAAAAACATGCATGATCCAGTGAGAAATCATTCTCCGCATATAGTCTGACGGTACTTGTTCTGTACACTTTCCTAGATACGTAACGGCGTTGTCACCCCCTAGGGATTCATATCCGTCATTGTCCGTATCAAAATAGCACTCTGGATTCCCTCCTCCCCCACTCGCTGCATGTCTCGTCAAAAAGGTACGATAAGCCGAAGACGTTCGCGACCATTCCCGTGCGACAGCCAAATCCATGTCATTCTCGAAGTCTGTCGTAGTATCTCCATCACGGTTCAATCCAAAAATAGTATAAACAACGGAGTAGAGATAACCTTCCGCCGTAAAAATAGCTTCCCCGGTCAAACCCGTAACCGGAATGATTACTTCACCACACAGGGGGATGACTCCGCCCGGGTAGTTATCCTTATAAATATTTGTCCCACTTTCGTCTTTGTACCCAAAGACCAGCCTAATATCCCCACCGCCAGAAAAAGCCACAGCATCAGAAAATTGATCAGATCCAGCAACAAAACCCGAAAAAGGCAGGGGAGCATCCGCCGACATCCACCCCACGCTCCATTGGTTTGCCGTATAGGTCGAGTTGTTCCGTACCCAGAACCCCGGCCCACCCGTCGGTGTCAAAAGACGCTTAGAATCACTGTCTGTGACAATATAGTCTTGCGCTTCAAACGTCCCGTTCGCTGCAAAAGCCGCCTCCAAAGAACGTGTGGCAATACAGGCTCGAATCAACAGCAAGTCCTTGATAAGACGAACCGTGTCCGGCGTAGAGGGGCGGGCAATTAACTCTTTGTTTTCAAGACCGGCAGGGTTATCTCCGGTCATATTGTTGTATTCGTACCATGCGTTGGTCGCGAGCCCTGAACCAAGTTTAGCCGTGTACAAAACAATCCACTGAGCGGAATTAAGACCGAAGGTTATAGGGATCAAAAGACCGAGCCCTAATAGCATACGAATAGGGATCCAAGCCATTGCAGGTTCTGGCTTATCAGACGCTTGAGCGAAGAGAGATGTTTTAGTGATGCTCCCCGTTTGGGTAAGTTCAAAGACGACCTCAAGCACATAAACCAGAAAAATGAAAACGCTGATGAGAAACAACCCCATGCTGTAGAAACCAAACATGGCCTGCAAACCTGTTTGGAAGGGGTTTGGGAACGGGCCGTATGTGGCGACATCGTAACTCACTTCCGAATTGTATAGCCCAGGAATCCCCAAAACCCTGTCGAGCATCATGAAAGCGATATCTTTATCAGGATAGGGTGTTACGAAGTAATCCGGCATAAAAATGCCTCCTGCGAAAGCAGGGGAAAACACAACATATCCAAGCAGCGTTACCAGATACATCATCATCATGACGATGGCGGAGAGCATAACCGCGAACAAAATGATCCGGTCTATATACTTCCACTTGAATTCTAGCTCCCGCGCTGCCGCCGCAACGACGTGGCGAATGCCGTAAGTTCCATAGCTATTCGGACGGAGATATTCATGATTTCTAGGAAGAAGGCCGATAATTCCGTAAACTGTGGCCATTAAATAGGGGATCGAGTCAAAACCCGAGAAAAACAAAGACCCCATCCTAGGCAACAAGCCCGGAAGGACCGCATATCTGGCCGCAGCTCCAGTTTTTATACCCACAACGCCCTCAGCACCACGGGACCGACACCCCGAAAAAAGCTCTACACTCTATTGTACGTCCAGAATTGATAAAATTTTATTTAATTTTCTCAGACCTCTCATCCTACCACATCTATCTGAAATATTCCAGATTCAAGTCAATTCGCTACCTAATGGTTAAAAGGTCAATATCTTTCCCGCCTCGTACAGATTAACACGGTTTCCCTCTGGTATTTTTTGTAGTTTTTGCGATGATGGAAGCTAGTATTCAGTAAATCCCTCTTCATTGGTGATAAAGTTATGAAAATTCTTATTGTGGACCGTGATGCCTTATCGGCCAATCTTATCAAATCAAGGTTAGAACCAACGGGTCATATTGTTGAGATTCAGGCTGGCAAAACCGAAGTTTTGGATATGGTCTCTCAACAGGGGTGGGATATCGTGTTTTTGGACCCTTCTCCGCTCACCAACGCCAAGCCTCTGGTTATGAATATAAGACGGAATGTCCGCCGCAATGTCTATATGATTCTGTCTTCTGAAACCTTGAACGAAAAGGACGCTCTGCTTTCAGGGTTTAACGACTTCATTGCCAAACCACTTGATCCGGCTGAATTTGATACAAAAGTTCAAACGGCAGGACGGCTCAACGGATTTTTGCGCCATTTGGCAAACGAAGCAGAGGATTACCCCAGTGCCGGCGGCGTCATTGCCAAGTCTGCCTTTAACCAATTGTTCCTCTCTTGCATGGACCGAGCCGACCGATACGGCGAAGTTGCTTATGTTGTGCTGATTAGTTTTGAAAACTTTATCACCGTATCGGCGAATGACGGCCCTTACGAAGCGGAGGTCGTGTCCGCAAAACTTGCTCAACACCTCGTCCGTCTGCGCCGCCAATCCGACATCATTGCCCAAATCAGGCCCAATGAGTATGCCTTGCTTTTGCTACGAACGCTTTCGGACGCAGAGCCTCTGGACGCAACGAGTCGCTTTGCAGAATCTCTTTCCAAATGTATTGATTTGCCAACAAACCCCTTGATGGATATTGAGATTAAAATTTCTTTGATGAAAATTCCAACGGGATCCATTCTAACCGAACATCATATGACCTTGCGTCAGGAGTAGAAAAAGAAAAGGAGGAGCCTATATGACGTTGTGCCGAATCCTGCTCCTTTTTTTGCCTTTGCTTTTGGTCAGTTTGTCTGGTTGTGCTCTCTTCGAAGGAGAAGCGAAGCCCCGCCCGGGTGTTCGAGAAGCAAAAGCCTGTTACTCAATGCTGCAAAAAAACCCTCAAGCAATCCCCGGGTACTTTATTGAATCGTGTAGCAATCGAGGAGCATGGATTGTCGAACAAATAGACGAACAAGGTCTTTTGCTTGCTAAATACGATTTCGTAAACCTCTCCTACGCAGGACAAGAAACAGGAGGGGGATTTATCGAAATAACAGCACTGGGAGAAGACCGCATGATGGCATTCCG
>CAYZAR010000171.1:0-3793 GCA_964476455.1 uncultured Micavibrio sp. | reverse complement strand
TATGTGGGCATGGGGATCATGTCCAAGTTGATGCCGCAAATTCAAGTTTTTATGTTGGCTGTTCCGGTGCAGATTCTTCTGGCTTTGGTAACGCTGACTTTGGTTACTTCTGCTATGATGCTGGTTTGGCTTGCGGAGTATGAGAAGGGTATGCGGTTTTTTCTAGGGACAGGCTAGGGTACGCAATTGGCAGACGGCGACGATTCTGACGACGACACATCTAAGACCGAAGACCCCTCTGCCAAAAAGCTGGAAGAGGCCCGAAAGCGTGGACAGGTTGCCCAGTCGCGGGATATGAACACATGGCTGCTGTTGCTAGCCACAACAATTCTGATTGGAGCAGCCGTTCCAGCAATGTTTAGAGATTTTAGCGACTTCTTGAAAATATTTCTTGAGCAGCCAAGCCTCTTATCCGCAGGCCCTGGGGATTTGTCCCGTATCTTGAGTGAAGTGTTTTTTGAAACTGTTCGGATTGTTGCAATTCCGTTTTTGTTCCTACTTGTTGTCGCTTTTCTTGGACCGTTTTTTCAAGTGGGTCTAGAGATCTCGCCTGAGGTTCTTAACCCGGATATTAGCAAGATTTCGATTTTCAAAGGATTTAAGCGCCTGTTTTCCTTGCGCTCGATTGTTGAGTTTATCAAGGGAACTCTCAAAATGACGGCGATTGGCGTCATTGGCTATGTCATGGTTGAGCCGTATTTTGACGGAATTGAGCATACCATCAATCAACCTTTCCCCGTGATGATGGACGATCTTCTCTCTCTGACCTTGCGGATGATGACAGGGATATTGATTGCTCTTCTGGCGATTTCCTTGGCTGACTTGATGTACCAGAAATGGGAATTCACCAAACAAATGCGTATGACCAAGCAAGAGTTGAAAGATGAATATAAACAAACCGAAGGGGATCCTCACATCAAAGGAAAACTCAAGCAATTGCGGATGGAAAAAGCGCGGCAACGTATGATGCAGGCCGTTCCCAAAGCGGATGTGGTGATTACCAACCCAACCCACTTTGCCGTAGCTTTGAAATATGATCCCAAAGAATCAGAGGCTCCGGTGGTGATTGCCAAAGGGGCAGATAACGTGGCTTTTCGTATTCGGGAAGTGGCCAAAGAGCATGGCATTATTATCTATGAAAACCCACCTTTGGCGCGTTCGCTTTTTGACACGGTCGAGATTGACGAGCCTATTCCTCAAGAGCTGTATAAGGCTGTGGCCGAGGTTATTTCCTTCGTCTATCAGAAAAAAGGAAAGTTGCCTGCAAAGCCTGTGAATTAGGGAGTTCTTTGCCTACCCAAAAGAAGAAGGATGTGGCATTCTCCCCCTTATGAAACTTGACCACGCCGATTTTATAGCGCGGCATCATAAGCCGTTCCAGCCACCTAAGGCCTTACACAAGCCACCAAGTTTGAATGTCTGGGCCTTGGTCTTTGTGGCTTTGACTTATGTGGGGTACTGTTTCGCGGTTGTTTTTTCTCTCAAAGTACAAACTTCTGTTCTTCTGGTGCTGGGAGCCTTGGTCGCAGGGGCGTTCCTTGGGGCTTATGCTCTTAACCAGATTTTGAAATTTTTTGGTCAGGACGAAAAGGAACGCGTTCTTCTGCGGGAGGTGATGGAGGCAAGTCGCGGAGCGCGGTTGATTACCGATGGGGCTAATAATACTGTTTTGTGTAATGGGCGGTTCGAAGAATTATGTGCCCCTGTGGGGTTGCCAAGTTATCATTCGCTGGTGTCTCTTTTTTCGGGGCATGAGGATGCGCTTGGGCATTTTCACGCCTTAGCAGATCAGGCGCATCGGGGGTTGACCGATACCATGGATCTGAAACTTGCCAGCGCGGCAGGGGATATCTGGATGCGGGTAACGGTTCAACCCGTTCCCGGGTGGGCAGGGTATGTTCATTGGCGTTTGGATAACATTACGGCCCAGTATGAGCGCAACCGGATAGAAAGCGAAGAACGTGAAAAACTGATTGATTTTACGGATAATGCTCCGGTCGGTTTCTTCTCGGTTGATGAGGAAGGGCGATTTGTTTTCGTGAATGCGACATTGGCTCGTTGGGTTGGGGAAGATATTGGAACAATTCTAGAACAAGGACGTCTTCATGCCTATCTGATGGATCCTCCGCAAAATGCACAGCCTTTCGATATAAAGGAAGGAGGGGGCGTTCGTCAGGTTTGTGAGCTGCGCATGAAAGGACCGGCAGGGCGAGTTTTCCTTGCTTCGATTAACCAAACTGTGGTGCATGAAGTAGGCGGGCGAGTAAGAACGCGTGCTGTCGTAAATGATCTCACTTCGGAACGCGCAATGCGTCAGGCTTTGGAGGCTTCGGAAACTCGTTTCAAACGGTTTTTCCAAGAGGCTCCGCTGGGCGTTTGTGTTGTTAATTCTGAACTTCAGGTCGAAGACTGTAATGCAGTTTTGTCTGAAATGCTGGGTAAAACCATTGACAGAATCGAAGGTCAGGGATTTGCCGAGTTGGTTGATCGTGATGACTTGGAAAACGCGCTATCTGTGCTGAAGCGAATCCAGCAGGGCGAGACTATGAATGATCCGGTTGAAGTTCGTCTTTGGGCAGAGGGTAAAAAAGTATCTTTGCCAGCAAGGATGTACGCAAGAAGGTTTAGTGATGGTAATAATATCGCCTTTCACTTTATTGATTTAACTCAACAAAAAAGTCTTGAGAGTCAGTTTATTCAGTCTCAGAAAATGCAGGCAGTGGGGCAGCTCGCAGGGGGAATTGCCCATGATTTCAACAACTTGTTGACGGCTATTCTAGGGTTTTGTGATCTGTTGTTGTTGCGGCATAAGCCCGGGGATCCCTCTTTTGCAGATATTCAGCAAATCAAACAAAACTCGAATCGGGCGGCCAATCTGGTTCGCCAGCTTTTGGCGTTTTCGCGTCAGCAAACTTTGCGGCCCAAAGTTCAAGATATTACTGATATTTTGACGGAAGTTGCGCATCTTCTTCGTAGGCTTATCGGAGCGAATATTGATCTTAAACTGGTTCATGGCGAAGACCTTGGCTACATCAAGGTCGATGGCGGACAAATGGAGCAGGTCTTGGTCAATATGGCTGTCAATGCCCGTGACGCAATGGGAGCTGGTGGAACCCTGACAATTGCCACAACGCATTTCTCGAATGCCGAGCCTTTGCATTTTGGGGAGGATGTCATGCCCGTTGGGGAATGGGTAAGGGTGGATGTAACGGATACCGGCTGTGGAATTCCCAAGGAAAATCTGGAGCGCATTTTCGAACCCTTCTTTACAACCAAGGATGTCGGGCAGGGAACCGGCCTTGGTCTTGCTACGGTTTATGGAATCATTCGCCAGACAGGTGGGTATTTGGGCGTTAATAGTGTTACGGGGCAGGGTACGACTTTTTCTATTTTCTTCCCACGCCTTAACGAAGTGGATGTTCAAGAGGAGCCTCCGGTACCGTCTCTTGAGGACAGCGTGTCTGATTTGACTGGAACCGCCAGAATTTTGCTTGTTGAAGATGAAGATGCCGTTCGAACTTTTAGCACGAGGGCATTGACCAACAAAGGTTACGAGGTCTTAACCGCAGATTGTGGTGAGGCAGGGCTGGCTGTGTTCATGGAGCAGAAAACGCCGATTGATTTGTTGATAACGGATGTCATGATGCCCGGGATGGATGGGCCGACTCTGGCCAAGCAGATCAGGGTGGATGATCCTTCCCTCAAAATCGTCTTTATTTCCGGCTATACCGAAGAGAAGCTCAAGGACAATATCGGCGAGGGGATTTATTTATTGCCCAAACCCTACACTCTG
>CAYZAR010000170.1:0-3818 GCA_964476455.1 uncultured Micavibrio sp. | reverse complement strand
CAATAAACCTGTTGCAAAAGTCCTCGGCCTCGTCATTCCCTGAATTTTTTGATAGAAAAATTCTAAGGGAATCCAGAAATATCAGGATGCTATGATCGCCCTAGAATTTGTCTTACGCCAAATTCGGGCGATGACGGAGGAGGGGAGAATCTCTTATAAGCTAAAAATGGTCCCAAGATTCAGTTTTGGGCAAGCCGGATTCCGCTCAAAAAAGCGTTGCAAGTTAGTTGGTTGGGGATGGTCTTCGAAGTCTGGCACTCTGCTTCTAGCGTTGGAATATGTGCTGTTGTTGCTTCGGGCGCGAGTTTAGCCTGCGCGTAGCCACAAGCATAAGGAAGGCTTCCTATTCCCACAGCCACTGCAAAAAAAAGGGCGATGTTTCCTTTTGTCATTATCTTACTCTCTACACTTTATCTATTTTGTGCCTTACGATAGAATGAATACAATCACAATTCTGTACTTATGTCAACAAAGGTTTTTTATGACAGATAATCCCCTCTTGGTTCTCTCAACCCTGCGTAACCACGCTCCCCGTTTCGATCTGATCAAAGAAGAGCATTTCAAGCCGGCAGTCGATGCCGCGATTGCCGAAGCGCGGGCGAATATCGAATCCATTATTGCCAACCCCTCCCCGCCAAATTTCGAGAACACAATTGTCGCTCTTGATACGGCGGGAGAGTTGTTGAGCAGTGTAACCAGTATTTTTTACAACCAGCTTTCGGCAGCGGGGACTGATGGACTGCAGGCCCTAGCCGAAGAGATTGGACCTGTGCAGGCCAATTTTGGCAGTGACATTATTTTGAATCCTGATCTGTTTGCGCGGGTCAAGGCCGTTCATGACCAAAAAGAGGTTTTAGATTTAACCCCTGAGCAAAAAACTCTGCTTGAAGATACATATAAAAACTTCGTGCGCGGCGGAGCGTTGCTGGAGGAAGACCAGAAACAAATCTTGCGTAAATTGAATGAAGAGATGTCGAATCTTGGTCCTGTCTTCGCCAACAATGTCAAGAAATCTTCCGAACAATTTGAGTTGGTGCTTGATGAAGAATCCGATTTGGCAGGCTTGCCAGAGAGCGCAGTTGAAATGGCCCGTCACGAAGCCGATGAACGCGGTCTGCATCACAAATGGATTATCACACTTGATTATCCAAGCTTTGGACCGTTCATGACATTTTCGAGCCGGCGCGATTTGCGGGAGAAAATCTGGAAGGCTTTTTCCCACCGTGCCGATCATGACGAATTTGACAATACGGGTAACGTGTTCAAGATTGTTCGCTTGCGTCACCAAAGAGCCCAGCTTCTTGGGTACAAGACTCATGCCGATTTTGTTCTTGAGAGAAGAATGGCGGAGAACACGGGTCATGTCATGGCGTTTCTTGGTGATTTGAAAACCCGCTATCGCGAAGGGGCTCTCAAAGACCTTGCCGAAATTAAAGCTATCGCCAAAGAAGATGGGATCGAAGATCTGAGGCCGTGGGATGTCGGTTATTATAGCGAAAAACTCCAGCACCGGAAATTTGAATTTTCCAGCGAAGATGCACGGCCTTACTTCCCATTGGGGCCCGTGCTTGAGGGAACCTTCGCGCATTTTAGCAAGCTGTTTGGACTGAAATTTACCCCTGCACCCGATCTGCCAACGTGGCATTCGGATGTGACCGCTTATGATGTGAGCGATGAAACAACGGGGGCTTTCGTTGGAACGCTGTATGCGGATTTTTATCCGCGCACGGGCAAGAAGCTCGGGGCGTGGATGACCAGCTATCGCGATCAAGGACTCTTCCGCGGTAAGCTCGAGCGTCCCGTGGTTGCTATTGTTTGCAACTTTACTAAGCCAACCAAGGATAAGCCGTCTTTGCTCACCCACGACGAAGTGGTGACTCTTTTTCACGAAATGGGTCACGCTACCCACGGCTTGCTCGCACAGGGAACCTATGCGTCTTTGTCGGGAACAAATGTCATGTGGGATTTTCTTGAACTCCCTTCGCAGCTTCAGGAGAATTGGCTGTATGAGTCCGAAACGCTCAATAGCTTCGCGGCCCATTATCAAAGCGGGGAAAAAATTCCCGCTGAGCTGATTGAAAAAATGCGCTCCGCCAAGAATTTTATGTCGGCTTGGGCCGGACTTCGTCAGATGGGCCACGCGATTCTAGATATGGAGTGGCATAGCCGCGACCCCCTCTCTATTGAGAGCGTCATTGCGTTTGAAGACGAAATTATGAAAGACATCGCCCTTTTCCCCCGTTATGGAGGGGCGACCTCTGTTTCGTTCAGCCATATTTTCGCGGGGGGATATTCTGCCGGATATTACTCCTATAAATGGGCCGAGGTGCTCGAAGCCGATGCATTCGAGCTTTTCCTCGCAAAAGGACTCTATGACAGGGAAACAGCGCAAAGGCTCAAAAACGAAGTTCTGTCAAAAGGTGGGGGCGAGCATCCGGCGATTCTTTACCGGCGGTTCAGAGGGCGCGATGCCGATCCGGCGGCCTTGCTGCGCCGCGAAGGGCTCGGAAAATAATAAGGTAATCAACGCGATAGGACATTGTTTCGGTTCAAGGGAAAATTTTTGTGGGAGTTTTTCATATTTTTGTTGTCAGAAATAGTTTTTGCTCCTATAACAACAAAGGATTAAAGTAGAGTCCTCAAAGAAGGATTTTTGGATACATCATGATTACAACGGCGCAAATCAGAGGAGCACGCGGAATTCTGAACTGGTCACAAGGCGACCTTTCAGAGCGTACTGGTTTGTCACCAACATCGGTTGGAGGCATTGAGAACGGGTTGACCAATCCGCGGGATAGCTCGCTGATGGCCGTCCAAAAAGCGTTCGAAGATGCCGGAATCGAGTTCATGCCAAATGACGGAATCCGGAAGAAGAGTGGGAACGTAAGCTTCTTCCGAGGGCGGCAGGGCTTTATAGATTTTTATCAGGATATTTATAACACGGCGGTTCTTTCCCCCGGGACGTTCCTTGTCAACAACGTGGATGAAAAGCAATTTCTGAAATGGGGCAAGGATGTTCTTGAGCCACATAAGATTCGTATGAAGGAATTGGGGACCATAAGATACAAAATTCTGGTTCAAGAGGGTGACTTTAATTTTGTAGCATCCGATTATGCCGAGTATCGCTGGCTTCCCAAAGATCTTTTCTTTTCCGTTCCTTTCTATGTCTACGGGGACAAACTGGCGATCATCCTTTTTGAAGCAGAGCCAACTGTGATTGTCTTGGAGTATTCGGCAGTTACAGAATCCTATCGACGCCAGTTTGAAGGGATGTGGGAAATTGCCCACCCCCCCGTGCACACAACAAACGAGTCTGTATAGAGTATTGGGGATCATGGAAGCTGTCGTTGCATTATCACCATTTTCTACCGGGCGGTCTGCTGAGCGTCCTGTGCACAATCCGCCTGAGAAGGCCCTTGTGCGTCGTCTTGTGGATTTGTTTGAAGGTAAGGCCTCAGGGAATATGGGGCCGGAGCTCTACCAAAACGGGGGGGCTGATCTTTTTGAGAGATTGACTCAATCACAGGCCTATAACCCTTATGCAGGCGAGATTCGTTTGATTGATGAGAACAAAGGTCACATCCATGCGTGGGCTGAATCCGTAGAATCTGCAATTATTATTGGTCCGGGGCCTGCTAACTCCGTCAGGAATAAGGAGCTTCCTATATTGCGTGGACTTCCTAACTTGAAACAGGTTCACGTTATTGAACTTAGCCGAGTTTTTAACACACAAAGTTCGGCTTTATTGCAAGAAGAACTTTCGGGCGTGCAGGTTTTTTCCCATACCAAAGATTTTATGAGAATGGAGCATGCTGCTC
>CAYZAR010000169.1:2304-3876 GCA_964476455.1 uncultured Micavibrio sp. | reverse complement strand
ATCACCACCCCCGCTGCGTGCGTGGAGGCATGACGATATAGACCTTCGAGTTGCAGGGCGATGGTTAGCAACCGATCTATCTGTTCATCTTCCCGCTTAGCTTGAAGCTCGGGGTCAGCTTCCAACGCTTCGGCAAGAGTAACGGGGCTGGCTGGGTTATTGGGGATCATCTTTGAAATACGGTCCACCTGACTATAGGGCATTTGCAAAACCCGCCCAACATCCCGCACCACTGCCCGCGCTTGCAGCTTTCCGAAGGTGATAATCTGCGCCACATGGTCGTGACCGTAACGGCTTTGCACATAGTGAATAACTTCGTCTCGGCGGTCCTGACAAAAATCCACGTCAAAATCCGGCATAGATACACGCTCTGGATTCAAAAACCTTTCAAAGAGAAGGCCAAAGCGGAGAGGATCAAGGTCCGTAATCTTCAAGGACCACGCAACCAAGGACCCTGCCCCCGACCCCCGCCCGGGACCAACAGGAATGTTATGGTTCTTCGCCCATTTAATAAAATCAGAAACAATGAGGAAGTACCCGGGAAACCCCATATCGGCAATCGTATTCAGTTCAAACTCAAGCCGATCACGATAGGTTTTTTCTAAATTCTCCTTTTCTTCAGGAGAATGCGTTCTATTAGAAAAAACAAAATTTTCGAGCCTCCATTCCAGCCCTTCTCGCGCTTGCGCTCTCAATTCCTCTTCTTCGCTCCGCCCGCTCTCCGTTTGAAAAGGAGGAAGAATAGGGTTTACAACTTTCAAGAAATAGTGACACCGCTGCGCAACAATAAGGGTATTTTGGATCGCCTCCGGCAAGTCCGAAAAAAGATCAACCATCTCAGCAGGTGTACGAAAGTAATGTTCCCGCGTCACCTTGCGGCGATCGCTTTCTGTGACATAACGACCTTCCGCAATACACAACAACGCATCGTGAGCGTCATACAAATCAGATGTAGAAAAATAAACATCGTTGGTCGCCAGCAAAGGAATGTCGTAACGATAAGCTAAATCCACAAGACCATTTTCCGAACTCTCTTCTTCCGGCGTTCCATGACGTTGAATCTCCATATAGAACCGGTCAGAAAAAATTCGTTTCAAATCTTGGGTGAGACGATCCGCTTCTTCTAAGCGGTTGTGCAGAACCGCTTGGCCAACAGGCCCCTTTACACCGCCCGAAAGACAAATGAGTCCGGCATGATGGGTCTCTAAATCTTCCCAGTTTATCTTCGGCTTCGAAAGCCCATCAGACGTTAGATACGACTGACTGATAAGAGCGGAGAGATTCAAATAACCTTCTGCGGATTGAACCAGCAACACCAACTGATGCTCTTCAGTGCCAATAAGAATTTGGGCCCCTAGAATGGGCTGTAACCCCGCCTTGACCGCCTCTAAAGAAAACTCCATCGCTCCGAACAGGTTTCCCGTATCGGTCATGGCAAGAGCCGGCATTTTCATTGCCCGCGCTTTTTTTACCAAGGTTTTAACGGGAATCGCCCCCTCGGCCAAGGAATACGCCGAGTGTGTGTGAAGGTGAATGAATTCGGCTCCCATATCAGTAAGCCCTGAGCTGTCC
>CAYZAR010000169.1:0-2294 GCA_964476455.1 uncultured Micavibrio sp. | reverse complement strand
CCTTGTTTCATTTCAAGGATGCGGTCCATACGGCTTGCCAGTTCCATGTTGTGGGTGGCAATCACCGCACCAATTCCCGCCGAGCGGACACGATCAATCAAGAGATCGAAAACATCTCCCGATGTTTTCGGATCAAGGTTTCCGGTTGGCTCATCCGCCAAGAGCAATTTGGCTTCATTGGCAAGTGAGCGCGCAATGGCAACCCGCTGCTGCTCCCCACCAGAGAGCCTCCCGGGTCGATGAGAAAGACGATGGGCAAGCCCCATTGTGGTAAGCAAAGAAGTGGCTCTCTCCTTAGCTTCCGACTTTGAAACCCCTTTGATGATTTGCGGCAACATGACGTTTTCAAGAGCCGAAAATTCTGGCTGCAAAAAGTGGAACTGGTACACAAAGCCAACGTAATGGCGGCGCAGCAGGGTTCTATCTTCGTCACCAAGCGAAGAAACATCCCGTCCAGCCATTTCAATTTTCCCAGATGTCGGCTGATCAAGCAAACCGATAAGCTGGAGCAATGTTGACTTTCCTGCTCCTGAAGGTCCCACCAAAGCAACAATCTCGCCAGCTTTTATCTCAAGATTAATATCCTTGAAAATTGTTAAGTCCTCTTCGGCTTGATGGTAAACCTTGGCCAGTCCTTCAGCTTTAAGCAGAGTTTTACTCATATCTGAGTGCCTCCACCGGATCAAGACGCGAAGCCCGCCACGCAGGATACAAGGTTGCCACAGTAGAAATTGCCAAAGCCATCGCTGTTACGCCGAGAACTTCCGTCCAATCAATTTCGGCCGGAAGTTTTGAAAGAAAATAAATTTCCTGTGAAAAAAGTTCCGTCCCCGTCAAACCTTGCAGCCACTGCCGAATAGATTCAATATTCAGCGCAAACGAGATTCCCAAAACTGCTCCCGCAGCGGTTCCGGCCATTCCAACACTTGCGCCTGTTAGAATAAAAATCTTGAGAATGCTTGATCTGTAAGCTCCCATTGTTCTCATGATCGCAATATCGCGGCCCTTATCCTTCACCAACATCATCATGCTTGAGATAATGTTAAACGCAGCCACGATGATAATCAGCGTCAAAATCAAGAACATAACATTCCGCTCAACCTGAATAGCTGTGAAAAAACTGGAATTTGAATCGCGCCAATCGTAAACGCCCGCCTGCCCCTTGGTAACCACAGACAAAGCTCCTTTGATCTGGTCTACCTTTGCGGGATTGCTGCTGATAACCTCTAGCATACTGACGGTATTGGGGGCGTATTGAAAAAACCGCTGCGCACTATCAAGTGGCATAAAAATAAAACCATTGTTGTACTCGTACATCCCCACATCAAAAATCATGGCAATGGTATATTGCAAAGTCCGTGGAATAGTTCCAAACGGGCTTGCCCGCCCTTTGGGTGCCATTAACGTCAAGCTATCCCCAACTTTCAAACCATACCGATCCGCCATTTTGACCCCAATGGCCACAGTATTATCGTGAAAGTCCTTGATGTTCCCCTCTTTGATTGAGGTGGAAAGAATGGGCTTGGTTTCCATGTACTGTGCCGTAAACCCGCGCACTACCGCACCGGAAGACGCGCCCTCTACGGTTACCAAAGCCTGGCTTTCCACAACAGGCGCAACAGAAACAACTCCATCAACTTGTGCTATTTTATCCGCCAGCTCTTCATAGCCGACAAGTGGCCCACCCTGAACATAGACATTCAGATGTCCGTTAAGGCCAAGAATGCGCCCAATCAATTCCGAACGAAATCCGTTCATCACCGACATGACAATAATCAAGGTGGCCACACCCAGCATAATTCCCAAAAAGGAAAACGCCGCAATGAAAGAGACAAAGCCCTCTGCCTTGCGTGCCCGCAAGTACCGAAAAGCCACCATGGTTTCAAACGCTGAAAACATTCTTAGTACGATTTTCCAATCATGACTTTTTGCCACTCATCTTCAAACGGCAAACAGCGAGAAGAGAGAGAGTTATCTTTTTTGACAGCTTCATAAGACTGGTCTTGCAACAAAACCACTGGAGCCTTCACATAGCCTTGCTTGCCCGATGTATAAAACTCCTTGATCTCAGCAACGGTCTTTACGTCCTGAACTCTAGAACGAGAAGCCTCAAAGGCCCGTTTGTAAAGGGTTTGGTGAATGTCTTCGAGAACAGAAGAAATTTGCCCCACAAATTCGTCAACAGTAACCGTCTTCTTAGAGTCACGACCAAGATCGCGCCGCACGAAAGTCAGGCTGTTCGCTTCCATCTCTCTTGCCCCTATTTCAACACGCACTGGCACACCGCGTTTGAT
>CAYZAR010000168.1:0-3918 GCA_964476455.1 uncultured Micavibrio sp. | reverse complement strand
CTTTCCGTCTAAAGACGGAGGTTTTCCTCCCAAAAAGGGGACAATAAATAAACGCTAGGCAGCAAATTCAGAATAAAAGCAAAACTCACAGATAGGCAGGGCGGAACCCCCTTTCTATATAGCTCATACAAATGGCCTTATCAGAAGTTTTAAGCCTGAAAAAAGCGCAGGCCGTTAAAGGCCTGCACCCAGTTTCCATTGATAGGCGTAACGTCCGTTGATCTCACGGATGGTATTTTCCAGTGAGGCAAGGCAGTTACGGCGGCAGGCCGTGCCAAGGCTGGTTTGTGCCAGCAGTTTTGAAAGCTCCCGATACAGCTCCAGCAATTCGGCAAGGTTCAGCAAGCGCAGTTCATAGCGTGTAATCAGATTTATCATCGTTTTTACTTCCGTTTCTCTTAAGCCCCGAAAATCGGAGCCTTTCTTGCCCCGGTCACAGTGAAGAAACGAAAGGGACGAAATGACGGGCTGGAAGCGGATGAAAAAACCCAGATCAAAGGCATGAAACGATAGACAGAGATTGTCACCGCCGAACGAAGAGCAGGTGCGGCAGAGGGCTTGATAAGCCTGAAGCAAAATCAGCCAGCAGCGGCTGGCCAGAAATTCAAAAGAAACAGGAGCGGGAGGCCGCAGGACGGCCAAGCGATGAAGTCAGATGAAAGAGGCTAAGGCGGCTTCGCCCCTCGCGCCGCAAGGGTCTTTGATAAACGCTGCAACCCGTGTCCCCAACCTTCCTTCGCTGCGCTTTCGTGCAGGCAGGGTGATACCCCTCTGCTTACATCGCCCTTGCGTTTGCTACCCCCACCCTCGGCGGGAGCCAAGGTTGCATTGACGCAACCCAAACCCATTAGAGGAGTGAAGACCATGACTAAACTTTTTGCCCAACCCTATGACATCAGTGCCTATGGGTTCTATTTCGAGACAGCGGCAGAGTATGAAGAAAAAGCAGGTAAGCTGCTGAACTCTTACGGCGAGCCTGTTGAAGAATTTGAAATCCAGTTCATCGACGGTGAGAGCATAGATAGCGAGTTATTCCGTGCCCTTGGCATTCATCAAGGCAACTTTGCGGCCTATCTGGAAGCCGTGGAAGACTGGAGCAACGACGACAAAATCAAGGTCATTATTGCAGTAGGTGAAGCAGGGTATAAATTCGATATTGGAAGCGATACCCCAGACCAGTTTGACGTTGATCTGTACGAGCTGGACAGCCTGAAAGACTTGGCCGAACAGTTTGTTGAAGAAGGCTTGTACGGTGAAATCCCGAAAGCCCTGCAATACTACATCGACTATGAAGCCATCGCCTGTGATTTAGCTATGGATTACAGCGAAATCAGAATTGATGGAACAAACTACATTTATCGCTGCGGCTAACCCCGCAGCCCTAAAACACCAAAGCCGACCGAAACAGGCGGCTTTGCCCTATGGCCACTTCTTGGGGCAAGCCCCGCCAGTTGCGTACCCACCCACCCGGCATCCCCTGCAAAGCATGATCTATACTTAATCTATGCCTATTAAGCATGTAACTTTAGTATTTTATCTATCTCTCTTTTTACAAGCTCTGGCAAATCGCGAGAACGCCAGTTGTTATTAGTATTTGTGAACCAATCAATGCAATCTTGCTCGGAAAATGTATCTGATGTGATGTATTCTTTCACCTCCACGGCTGAGGTGCGAGATAATCCAAGGTTCATTAGGGATAAGTGCGTGGTGGTGTTCACACCCATTTCAAGAAACAGCGTAATATCCTTAATCTCGTCAACCAAATCAATACGGTTGGCAAGATGAAAAAAATGTTTCAGGAGGTCATTGTAACAAGCAATATATTTTGGAGCCTTATATCGCGCTATCGCCTCAATATCCTTTAGGACGTTTCTGATGGTTGCATGAATAGTCTCACTTGAAGACGCAACCTTTCTGCGTTCTTCAATAATTCTTTTAACTGGGCGGCCTTGCATCCAATGAACCGTTACTATCGCTTCCCTGAAAACATAACCTTTGTTATTACCAAATTCATTGGTTAGCCTATTGAACATACGCAGAAACACGCGCACATAATTTTTTACTGCATCTGTGTCTGTTGCATACGGTACGAGAAGTTCTTCATAAGGTTTTTTGTAACTTTGAAAATACTTGAGCATTTCCGCCATAGCCAAAGGGCTAATTCCCGGATGTGCGATTATGACTTCTTCCGGAACCACATCTGAAACCAGATAAGAGCTCACAGCATTCTCCAAGGCCTGCACTTTTATAGGGTCGATTTTCTGCATCCAAGGAACATTGCTCAAAGAGCCATAAGACTTGTAGCTAATCGCAAGATACGACGCCATAGATTCAAGCAAACTATGGCTTGAAGCATCTGCCCGCGGTGTACCTTTCTGAATAAAATCAATTAGCTCATCTTGTCGCGCCAATGCCACTTCTGTAGCTTTCGTTATAGGGATAAGAGATTTTTTTGCAGGTACGTCCCATGTTGTCGGGTCAAGACATATGATGTTTCCTTGAAAATCCTTTCCCCATCTTCCCGCACGTCCGGCCAGATTCCAGAAATCGGCGGTATTCATAGCGTTGTTATTTCCCCGCTTCGGAGTGCGGATAAAAATGTTTCGGCAAGGAAGATTTACACCTTCAATAAGAGTTGAAGTACATACTAGAAATTTGATAACACCTTCTCGAAAGAGGGCTTCAACCTCCTCTCGAATTAGCAGGGGGATATTCCCATAGTGGAAAGCAACTCTGTATTTTAGAGCCTCAATCAGTCGATATTCTCGGTGAATAACTTTTTGACAAAGCTCAATCAAAGCAAGGATTCTTGGGTCATCGCATTGATTGTCAAAACCGATCATGTCATATAGTTTGTGCGCGACTTCTTCCGCCTCAGCCGCACCATTGACATATATGATATTGCCCCCTGCCTGTCCCAATGCAAAAGCGAGCATCGGCAACCTGAACCCAACAGAAGAAGGATTACCTGGTAGAGTAATTTCGCCTATGGTTGATTTTCCGGCTTCATGGCAAAGTTCGAGAGTCCATTTTGCGCCGCGCTTCTGACTAGCCCAAATTAGATTTTGGTTTACAGTTACATCTTCATAGCGTTCGCTGTAGCTATCCTCTGATTCATCAATCAGAATCTCCGGGTTGCTAGCGAGTGGTGAGATATAAACGGTCTTTACAAAAGGGTTACTAAGCGTCACTCTTTCGATGACGTGTTGTAGCAAAATCCCTCTATCATCATCAGCCAGTTTATAGGCTTCATCGACGATTAATACGTCGATTTTCTTATGTGTGCGTTGCAGCAAGAGTTGTAAACGTTCTTGGGTGAGTATGAATATGCAGGGTTTCCCATCATCTGCAAATCGAATGAAGGGGAACGATGTCACGTTGACTTTTGAAGCCTTGATCCCCTCGGTTAGAGCCGATTGAAAATCTGTTTCAACCTCTGCAATGAGTGCGCGGGTGGGTACAACATATACTATAGAGCATCCCGGCTGCACGGTGATCAGTTCTAAAATCCATTGCTTAATTAGGTGCGACTTGCCCGCAGACGTTGGTGCTGAAATGCTTAAAGTGCGATAGGTATTTAGCGCCTCCCAGAATGACCGCTGAAATACATTCACGTTTAGCCGCTCACCGCTCTTAAGCCACACGGAATGTTCAATCTCTTGCTTAATCCAGTTCAGATTACCCAAGAAGGTTTTTTGCCATTCCTCAGATTTTTCACCGAGTAGATTTTTATCCTGAGCAAGAGTTATCGCACGTCGATTCGCTAATATGTTTAAAATGAATTGCGCTGAATTTTTTTGCGTATCTGTTGTCACATCCTTGCTTTGAAGGCAGAACTGAGCAATTCGTAGAGCAATGTCCTGCATTTGTGACATTTTGGAGTGCGCTAAAAAGCTGGCGCATTTCAGCAGATAGTCC
>CAYZAR010000167.1:0-3918 GCA_964476455.1 uncultured Micavibrio sp. | reverse complement strand
CACCTGTGGAATAGAGGTGGCAAATTCCTGACCCGACGCATCATTCGGAACAAAATTGGTAATTGCAACCGGAATGGGATCGGATGTCCCGCGAGTTACATCAATCTTCAATTCGGCCCGCGCCACGCTCGGAGCCAGAACCATAAACACGGCCAAAACAAGGAAAGAAAAATATCTCATCAGAACATATCCTTTGGGTCAAAAACGATGGTCATATCTCGCCACTGATCATACTTATCTGGTGGCAAATTCAAAGGGGTACAGCGCGGGTTGCGCACAGCTCTCAGTGCACTATCAGCCGCTGCCCGAAAGAAGGTATCGCTGTTATATCGGCTTTGGTCAACAACTTTGGCTGAGAGAACCGTTCGGTCTGGATTCACCACCACTTGCACCTCAACTGCTAGATCTTCTGAATTTGCAGCCCCTGCCATAATATTCCAGCACCCGCTCAGTTGCTGACGCAGAGCGTCTTGCTCGCTCATGCTCAAGACATCGGAAAAACGGCTAACGTTAGGGGCCGGAGAAGGATCAGCCTCTTTGGTTTGCTCATTCGGTGGAACCTCGGGCTGAGGCAATTCCTCGTCCGGTGTTAAATTTTTCAGAAGATTGTCAAAATCGGGTTTGGGATCCTTTTTGAGGTCTTTTTTGGGTTCAGGCTTCTTCTCGGGTTTCTTTTCCGGCTTCTTGTCGTCCTTTTTCTTTTCCGGTTTCTTCTCGGGAGCCAACTCGTCCAAAATTTCATCCACCGACTTGTCAGGCTTGGGTGGTTTTTTTAGTTTATTCTGATCGGGAACCGGAGGTTCCACCTGTGGAGGAGGAGTTTTTTTAACCGGCTTTGGCGGTTTTTCCTTTTTTTCCTCTTTAGGAGGAGCTTTAACGGGTGGTTTGTTGGTAGTTGTCAATTCAGAAATATTCGCCACCATTTCAATTGGAACAGGCTCAGCCAAGACCAAATCCTTTTTGAAATGTGGCAATCCAACAATCACCAACAGCAACACAACAGCATGAAACCCAAGAGAAATCATCAAGGGTTTCTTCATATGCGGTTCTCGCAAACCTGTGTGTGTTTTTTGGCGCGGAGTATCGTTCATGACCCATCAATATCAAATCTAATCTGAAACCCGTTTAAGGGCGCGTATTCGAAGGCTCAGAAATCAAAGCAACCTTGCGGTAACCTGCTTTGTTAATTGATCCTATAATCTCCATGACCACACCGTAAGACAGTCCTTGGTCGGCGCGAATAAAGACCCGCCTTTCGATATCATCACCTGTAATGGCGGATAGCTTGACGATCAGTTCGTCCTTGCTGACTTTGGTTTGGCCAATATAAATCACTCCAGACTTAGAAACCGTCACTTCCAAGGGTTTTTCATCCTTATCATTGACCGATCCTGCCTGAGATTTTGGCAAGTCCACCTGCACCCCTGCGGTTAGCAGTGGAGCTGTCACCATGAAGACAATCAGTAAAACCAGCATCACGTCAATAAAGGGCGTGACATTGATCTCGGACATCGGGCGAAAGGCCCGCCGTCCACCGTACCCAGCGCCTCCACGCGTTTGAACACTCATTCCCATGGCCTAAGCAACCTTTTTTGCAGGACGCTCTTGGCTATCCAGATGACGGGACATGATCGCAGAAAATTCTGCACTAAACGCGCTCAAACGGTCCGCATAGCGTGCAAGAGCCGTTGAAAAAACATTATACCCGACCATGGCCGGAATGGCCGCGACCAAACCCGTTGCTGTCGCAAAAAGAGCTTCTGCAATCCCGGGGGCAACAACAGCCAAAGATGTGTTGTTCATACTGGCAATCGCGGTAAAGGAATTCATGATCCCCCAAACTGTCCCAAACAAACCAATGAAGGTTGCAGTAGAACCAGTCGTCGCCAGAAAAGTCATTCCGCGTTCCAGAATTTGCATCTCACGGATAATGGCTAAGGACATCGCTCGCTCAACCCGCTGTTTAAGGCTAGCTTGCAAATTTTCAGAGGTGGGAATCCCAGCGGAGATTCCCGCCTGCCATTCTTCCATTCCTGCGGTGAAGGTTGTAAGAAGGGGATCAGGTGGGCTCTTTTTCACACGCTGAAATAGTTTGTCAAGCGGTTCTCCTGACCAAAAGGCTTCCTCGAAGCGGTCCGCCCGACGATTAAGTTTTTTGAGCGTTAATCGCTTGTATATAATAATTGTCCAGCACCAGATAGACATCCCAATCAAGGTCAGCATAACAAACTGGACAACCAGATCCGCACTCATGAACAATCCAACCACGGAAAGATCATGGTGAGGCATGGCCCCCGCAGCTGTGCCTGCAATTTCAGCCGCATCAACGGGAGTGGTGGCCGTTTCAGGTATGGAAGATGAGGTCATTCTACTGGTCCTTTTTCAAAGAGCTTATCACGCACAGCGGCAGGTAAACGGAATGGCCGCCCATCTTCCCCCACACAAACCAAAACGATTTTCATAGCGCAAATGAGCTGTTCGCCCCGCATGACATCCTGTTTCATTTCAAAACTGGTATTTTTGAGTGTTAGAAGCTTGGTTTTAACGGTCAAATTGTCATCCAGCCGTGCGGGGGTAAAGTACTCGGCTTCAACCCGTTTGACAAGAAATAATACGCGGTTTTCCTTGAAAAGCTGGGAGTTTTCAAAGCCAATATCCCGTAAAAACTCGGTGCGGCCTCGTTCCGCGAATTTCAAGTAATTCGCATAAAACACGACCCCGCCCGCATCGGTATCTTCGTAATAAATTCTGACGGGCAGCTCATGAACATTATTCATCAAAAAATCCTGTCTGTGCGTTGTCTCCCTGAGGCGTGAGCCCCAGATACCCATACCCTGCACTTGAGAGCATTCTCCCTCGTGGGGAACGGTTAATCAGTCCCCGCTGAAGCAAATAGGGTTCCACCACGTCTTCGATTACATCCCGCTGTTCGGCCAGAATAGCCGACAAGGTTTCAATACCAACAGGCCCGCCATTATATTTTTCGGCAATCGTGCGCAAATAGCGACGATCCATACTATCCAGCCCCTGCCCGTCCACATCCAACCGCCGCAAGGCAACATCCGCCACTGCTGCGTTAATCTCCCCTCCCCCTGCAACATGAGCAAAGTCACGCACACGGCGAGTCAAGCGTCCGGCTAAACGAGGAGTCCCTCGTGAGCGTTTGGCAATTTCCATGGCACCATCTTCACTCATACGGATATTCAAAAGCCCCGCTGTGCGCTTCACAATCAACGACAACTCTTCTGGAGAGTAAAACTCAAGCCGCAGAGGAATCCCAAAACGGTCCCGAAGAGGATTGGTCAAAAGACCGCTGCGTGTTGTCGCCCCGACAAGAGTAAAGGGAGGCAAATCAATTTGCACCGACCGCGCCGCCGGCCCCTCCCCAATCATCAAATCCAGCTTCCGATCTTCCATCGCCGGATACAAAATTTCCTCAACCGCCGGATTAAGCCGATGAATTTCATCAATAAACAGCACGTCAAAAGGCTGAAGATTCGTCAATAAAGCGGCCAAATCCCCTGCCCGCGCAATAACGGGTCCCGAGGTTGCACGAAACCCAACCCCCATTTCCCGCGCCACAATCTGAGCGAGTGTGGTTTTCCCGAGGCCAGGCGGGCCAAAGAGAAGAACATGATCCAGCGCGTCTTGACGGGCTTTTGCTGCCTCAACAAACACACGAAGATTCGCCCGTAACTCCTTCTGGCCAATAAATTCTTCAATGGTTTGAGGGCGCAAAGCCCCCTCCTCCCCTTTTTCTTCTTCAAAGGGCGCGGCGGAGAGATCATTTTCCTTTAAGGCGGGCATACAAAAAACTCCTGATTCTCTAAGTTTCGCCAGTTTGCGACAGGAGGAATAGGGATGCAAGAAAAGGTTTTTGGGAGGAAAAACAAAACTTATAGTCACGGACGCTGTGGG
>CAYZAR010000166.1:0-3921 GCA_964476455.1 uncultured Micavibrio sp. | reverse complement strand
CACCTGTTTCGAAGCTAGACCCTGAATTGGTCGCTTTGAAAGCTGCTGTTGAAAAACGGATGTCCGCTAAGTCGGCTTAGTTTCTTAAGTTGAGGTGTTGAAGGAATGGGTGGATCGTCTTTAACGGATACATCCTCTCCTTCGTCTGCGCTCTTTAGTCAGCACAGTATAGAGTATCCGAATTTCGGCTTTGAAATTCTTAGCCGAGACCCTTCTTCTTATGCTCGTTTGGGGCGGCTGCAAACGCCTCATGGAACGATTGAAACTCCCAACTTTATTTTTGTTGGAACCAAGGCCGCTATCAAAAATCTGCATCCGTACCAAATGCGCGAAGCCGGAGCTGATATGATTTTGGCCAACACTTACCATCTCACTATCCAGCCCGGGCCTGATCTTGTTCAGAAAATGGGAGGACTTCATAAGTTCATGGGTTGGGACGGGCCAATGTTGACTGATAGTGGTGGGTTCCAGATTTTCTCACTCGGAACCGGAACCGGAGCCGATGAAATTAAAGGTCGCGGAAGAACGGGAAGTTCTTCGTTGTTGAAAATTGATGAGGAAAAAGGCGCGATATTCCGCTCTTACAAAGACGGAAGTTTATGTTCTCTCAATCCTGAAATATCAATGGAAATTCAGCGCAAACTTGGAGCTGACTTGATTGTTCAGATGGATGAATGCACCCCCCAAAGCGCGGATCGGGATTATACTGCAAAGTCCATGTACATGAGTCACCGCTGGGGGGATCGGTCCCTAAAAGCTTTTGAACGTACACATGATGGGTCCCAAGGGCTTTACGGTGTGGTGCAAGGCGGGATTTATCGGGATTTGCGCGAAGAAAGCTCGGACTACACGGCTTCGCGTCCCTTTTTTGGAACTGCAGTCGGTGGATGTCTTGGCGGCACGAAAGTTCATTTTTACGAAATTTTATCTTGGCTTCCTACGCGATTGCATCCTGAGCGGCCTATTCACTTGTTGGGCATTGGCAAGATCGAAGATATTTTTGAAGGCGTCAGAATGGGAATGGATACGTTTGATTGTGTAACTCCTACGAGGGAAGCTCGCCATGGTCGGGCCTTGATGAAGGGTGTCCCCAACGGATATATCAATCTTCGTAACGCCAAATATAAGGACGATCCTACGCCTTTAGATGAAAGTCTTGGGCTTGCGTCCTCGGCTTTGTATTCCAAAGCCTATATTCAACATTTGCTTAAGGCTGGAGAAATGCTAGCTTTCCAGATTATCAGTCAACACAATATTGCGGTGATCGCCCGTCTGATGCAGGAAATCCGGCAGGCCCTGCGGACCAACACTTTAGACCAGTTGCGCAAAGAATGGCTGCCGGAATAGAGAGTATCTCTCTAAAACTCGTTAATTAACGATGCTCTTAACCTTTTCCTCTTAACGGAAAGGAAATACTCGGTTATAGTACCCCCTATGAACCAAGTTATAGAATCCAACAAATATACAACAGTGATCGGCGACTATTCAGCGTGGTTCGCGCAGGTCGTTCGCGAGTCGTTTTATCGTGATTCCAGGATGAACCAAGAGAAGGTTCTCTTCCCCGAGCCGTTGTTTGAATTGTTGGGTATTGATGAAGAAGATGTCAGTCCGGCAATTGCCCAAATGCAGCGTATTCAAGATGACTTGCACAAAGCGGCTGAGGCTATTTTAGAGGGGACTCGTCTGCCAGATATTTACGATTTCGACAATTTTTTGCAATCTTATGAAGGCTTTATGGGTCGGTTACAACGTCTTGAAATTGATAGTCTTTTGTTTGATTTCGGGATGGATCGCAGAACAGGGCTGCGCAGTGCCTCCGTTATGATTGCAGATCTTGAGCGGGAGTTGGATCGGCGGGCTCGTCGGGGCCAGCCTTTTAGCGTGGTGGTGGCTCGTCTTGATGCGTGGTCTGAAGAAAACTACGAAGAGAGAGTCAAGGTGGCTTCTGCGGCCATTCGGGATTGTATGCGCAGCTTTGATGATGCCTATGTCAGTGGAGAAGGGGAGTTTGTCGTTTCCTTGAAGCACGCAGATGCAAGCGGGGGTATAAGGTTTGTAGACCGCCTGCAGGAATTTTTACAAAAGTCGCGGACCGATTTCTCTATGTCGTTTTGTGTTGCGGAGCCACTGCCCGGGGATAATATTACGGACCTTGTTGAAAATGTTCGTGGCGATCTGCAGCAAACGATTATCCGTGGGGGAGGGGTAACCAAGCAGTATGAAGACTTGAGTCCCCTACAGCGGTTTCTGAGTACCATTACGAAATAAAGACAATAGTCTTATTGAAACTTGTAATAAAAAGGTGTGGCTGTGCAAAAAAGTGTCGAGTTTCCAACGTTAACTGTTGTTGACCATCCGTTGGTTCAACACAAACTGACTCTGTTGCGGGACAAGTCCTGCTCTTTCGGAAAGTTCCGTAAATTAGTGCAGGAAATTTCCCTGTATTTAGGCTATGCAGTGACGGAAAACTTCCCGCTTGGCGAGACATCAATTGAAACTCCAATGACAACAATGCGTTCGCCAATTCTTGCTTGTGAGGATCCTGTGATTGTTCCGATCCTACGGGCAGGGTTGGGTTTGGTGGATGGTCTTCTGACTGTCTTGCCAGATGCTGTGGTTGGTCATATCGGGTTACGGCGCGATGAGGAAACTCATGAACCTACCGAATATATGGTAAGACTTCCTGATCCTTTTCCTGAGGATGCAAAGGTCATTCTGGTTGATCCCATGCTGGCAACCGGACATTCTGCCATTTATGCAGCGGAGTTACTGGTTGAAGCTGGAGCCTTGCCGGAGAATATTACCCTCATGACCCTTGTGGTTGCGCCGGAGGGCGTTAAAGCCTTCGCTGAGGCTTTTCCAGATATACAGATTTTTACGGCTGCCCTCGATCAGTACCTCAACGATGAGGCCTATATTGTTCCCGGGTTGGGGGATGCTGGAGACCGGATCTTCGGGACTATTTAATAATATTTTCATACATTTATGGTGTTTAGTAGAGAGGGGATACCGATTGGGGCGGTGTGTTCTCCTCCTCTTTTGTGAGACAGTGAGTGTAAAATAGCGTGACGATTGACCATAAGGCACTTTTCGATGCGATGCCGGTTCCCCGATTTTTGATTCGGGCGGAGGGGAATGGTCATTTCCTAGTCGAGGATGTCAATTATCGCGGTCTTGAATATTTCAACCGAAGAGAAGAGCAGATTATCGGACAGCCTGTCGGTCACTTCATGGACAGTGAGAATGCGCGCCATTTTGAGCAGTCTTTTGAAGTTTGTATGAAACAAAAACTTCCCGTTACAATTCAGGCCTTACCGAGTTTTCCTGGTGGAATTCGTGTCTATGGTTTCTGGATCAACCCTCTGCTGGATGGGGCCGGCAATGTGGTCATGCTGGATGTGATGGCCCAGCCAGATTCCGCAGATGATTCCATTCTTCAGCGCGAACGCGATGATGCTATTTCCCTCCTCACTTCAATTTTTGATGCGTCGAATGTTGGTATTATTGTGACCGATCACAATCGACGAATTGTCCGCGTGAATGATGGTTTTGTCCGAAGTTATGGGTGGAGCCGCGAACAGATTGTCGGAGAGGATTTTCTTTTTCTCCTTTCTACCGATGAACAGGGAGTTGCCAGTTATAACCACGAACGTTACATGAAATCGGCTATGCGAAGTTCGGGCGAGATGAAACTCGTCAAACAGGATGGAAGCATTGCTAATACGCTCTATACAACCGCCACCCTCGAACTTTCGCAGCGGCGAAAGTTTCAAGTAACAACGATCATGGATATTACGCTGAGGAAACAGATGGAAATTTCCCTTCGCGTGGCAAAGGAACAGGCCGATGCGGCAAACCATGCCAAATCTGCTTTTCTTGCCAATATGAGTCACGAACTGCGCACGCCGCTAAATGCTATTA
>CAYZAR010000165.1:0-3933 GCA_964476455.1 uncultured Micavibrio sp. | reverse complement strand
TAAATAATTTTGGGTTTACCTATAGCCCCAAACGGGGCCTTTTTATTACTGAATAGAAGCTGTGTGCGGAGTTGCCGAATTCTGATCGCTGACTCTTTGTTCATCATCCGCCGCTAACCAAAGTCGTTCAATACTCGGAAGTCCATAGGCGTAGCCCTGAATGTGGTCGATTCCATCCTTGGCCAGAATATCAGCTTCGGCCAATGTTTCTGCCCCCTCCCCTACCGTTTCAAGATTCATTCCAGACGCGAGGGAATGTAAGGTTCGGATAAAGAGTTTATTTCCCTCTTTATTCATTTCCTGAACAAAAGATTTGTCAATTTTGACAATATCAAGTGATAGTTCTTTGATTTGTGAGAACGCCGTTTGCCCAACGCCGAAATCATCAAGCGCAATTCGGCATCCCAAATCTTCAAGCACCCGAATAACCCGCAACGTTTGATTAAGGTCACTCATAGCCACGCTTTCAGTAATTTCAACAATCAAACGATTAGCAACATCCACATGGTCGCGCAGCTCAAGTGTCACCTCCTTGAGCCAGTCAGGGTCTGTCAAAGTATGGTTGGAAACATTGACTGACAAACTGATGGTCGGAAAACTTTTCAATTCATAGATCGCCTGCCGCACGCAGTAAGTATCCACCAAACGGGTTAAACCCATTTTCTCAACAGCAGGAATAAAGCTCCCCGCCGAGCGAATATTTCCGTCCTCGTCAACCATCCGCATGAGGCATTCATAGAATGAAACATTGCTGGTTCGTGAATTGACAATTCCTTGGAAAGCCAGCTTGACGCGGCCCTCGCGGAAAGCTTTGAGAAAATCATCCCCAACCGCCAGCGCATCTTTGAAACTATTGACCTCTTCATTCAACTTGTCGGTATAACCGGCAAAACAGCCACGGCCCTTTTGTTTGGCTTCTTGCAACGCCATATCAGCCCTCGTTGCCACAGAGTTAGCCCGCAAGGCAGGGTTATCAAGTTTGATCCCCCCGATTGATACCATGATATGCAGAGGGCGTTCTTCCGTCATAATCGGTTGGCGGTAAAAAACCTTGATAATGTTATTCGCAGTATCGGCCATCTCGGCTTGATCTGCCGTAGGAAAAAGCAAGGCAAAAACATCCCCACTCAGACGAAGGACTTGCGCTCTTCCGTGGACCATGTCTTGAAGACGTTTTTCGGTTTCAAGCAAAATGTCATCGGCCAGTTGAGATCCGTAAATTTCATTGAACAGAGAAAGCCTGTCTATCCCTACAGCTAACAAATAACCTCGAGAATAGTCTCTTTCTCTATTTTCTAGCAAAGACTCGAGACTTTGCAGCAATGCCTGACGACCTGAACTTCCCGAAAAAGCGTTGGTGATAGAGCTTCTGAAATCCATCTTACGAGAGTTTTTTTTCTGACGTTCAATGGTTTGGGTGTCCAGAACCAAAAGACTCTGGATCGTTGTTTTCTTTGAAACTTTGTCATGATGAACAACACCCGTTTCTATAACTGGTATCAGAGTTCCTTCCGGCCTCACCATTTTATAAGAAAGGCTGAAATTTTTATCACCAGATGTACTTTTGCCGATTGTATCGGCTAAGGAGAGTTGACGATTTACCAAGTCGGTTGGACAAATAAGCTTAAGAAAATTTTCCTTGTTTCTTGGCAGGGCCTCTTCCTCAAGGCCTAAAACACCAAGACAGTCCCCCATGAATTCATAGCGATCCTCTTCAACATGATAAAGGTAAGCCGCCTGCCGACTGGCCCGCAAAGAGGAAGAAAGGTGGTGAAGCCAAAGCTCGGACCCAGACATAAAAACATTCCCTCAGCAGAGCAGGCTGCGCGCCCAACACGTCCCCCCCGCCCAATCTCTAGGTTCGAGGAAGATGCCACAAATTACAACCCCAATCATGCCGGATAAATGGTTAGCAGGTCCTTTATATTCTTTCAAAAAACAGACTAAAGTCAGTGTTATGAAAGAATCCTAACGAACCTGCCCAGCCACACGGTCGCGAGCTTCCATAGCTATGTCCATAGCTTCTGCCCGCCCTTCATGAGCAATGGTTGTCACGACCCCATTGCTATATGTAAACAAAACAGAGGCTGAAGTCCCACCCTTACTATTCACACAAGCAATTTCAAAGGCTTTGCTCTGTGCAGCTCCGGTTGAGACTTGGGCCGGAATAGCCGCGTATTCCCCGCCACAGCGAGATTTAGCCCGAGAGAGGTATTGATCGACTGCAGCCTCATAGCCCGAGGATGACATTGCCCGTTGCTCAGCACTTCCATATAAGCTGTCTGTTTTCCAACTATAGGCTCGATAAGACGTGCTGGAAGCTGCCACCGCGTGAACCCCTCCCTGAACCGTCACCCCAGCCGATTTCAACAATGAAGAGAAATCATCCGAGGACTTAAATCCAGATGGGGACGAAGAGGCCGACGAGACCGCTGCGGGGGAATAAGAGACAGGAGCCGCAACAGGTGTTGGAGCAAGAGGAGCCACCGCAGGAACCACAGCAGCAGGTCCCGCAGCAGGCTCAACCTGCGCGATGCGTGCATTGGCTGCCTCAGAGCGCAACATCTGAATCTGGTTTTCTAGTTCCCCAATTCTCTGGTTACCCTGAGACAATTGAGACTGAAGAGCGAGAAGCGAAGCTGATTGGTCTACTTTTGCTTTCGCCTCGATAGTAGATTGAGCAGATTTTGCTTGGTCCAGTTGTTTCTGCAGATCGTTAATTTGCTGCCCCTGAACCTGCGACTGACGGGTTGCAACATCTAGCTTTGCCGAAAACTCTGTCTGAGCACCAAGAAGTTGAGCTTCTAGTTCCGCAACCTTTTTGGTTTTCTCCTCAAGCTGAGCCTTCACGTACAATTGATCGGACTGTGCCTTAGTATTGAAACTGCTTAGCTGGGCCTCAGCCTCCTGCAATCGCTTTTGCAACAAAGCATAATCCGCATCTTTTTGCGCCACACTGCCTAATTTCGCCGAGGTTTCAGTTTTCACTGCTGCGAGTTGAGCTTCTAGTTCCGCAACCTTTTTGGTTTTCTCCTCAAGCTGAGCCTTAACTGCCAAACCATCTGCCTGCGATTTCGAATTAAGAACACTCACCTGAGTTTTGGCATCCTGTAGCTCTTTTTTTAATAGGGCGTACTCAGCGTCTTTTTGAGCTACTTTGTCCAATTTTGCTGATGTCTCGCTTGTTACCGCTGCGAGTTGAGCTTCTAGTTCCACAACCTTTTTAGCCTTCTCATCAAGTTGCGTTTTTGTTGCTAATAAATCTGCCTGAGATTTTGCTGACAGGTTTGTGGTTTCCCCCTCAATTTCAGAAAGTTTTTTCTCAAGCTCGGCAAGTTTGGCTTCTTTCTGAGAAAGAGCATCTTTCGCTGATCGTAATTGCGCCTCTTGTTCTGCACGACCAGATGCTTGGATATTGTTTGACTGCGCCAATTGGGCTTTCAATTCCGAAATTTGAGCTGCTTTTTGAGTAGCGTCTTCTTTCAAGGAATCAATCTGGGCCTGCTGCTCAGGAGAAAGCCCTCCATTTCCAGCTTTCTCTTTCAAACGAGAAATTTCTAAATCCTTAGCCGTTAACTGATCCTCCAGAGTCCCCAGCATTGAGATTTGGGCACTTTTGGCCAGCTCAGGATCGAACAACATATATTCAATATCTTTTTTCTCTTGAACACATTTGGCTTTTTGCCCTTCAAGTAGGGCTCCAAGGCGACGGATTTCCCGTTGTGACTCTTGGAATCGGCGCGTAGCTTGCTCTAAATCCCAATTACCGCCAGCCGCCTTCAGTTGGCTTCTCTCAGATTCCTTCTGAACTTTTTCTAAAGTATTTTTCAACAGCCCGTTTTCAGATGTCAGCGTATCAATCTGACCTTTAAGAGCCCTCAGTTGAGCTCTTTGCTCTGAATCGTCTGTGCCAGCCGCAGGTTGGATAGCAGC
>CAYZAR010000164.1:0-3938 GCA_964476455.1 uncultured Micavibrio sp. | reverse complement strand
GGGGGGCGGAGCGCGAGGTCAATTGTTCCAAATGCTGAATAAGATGATGCTGCCGCGCCGAAACTGCTCCCAACATACTCAGGGCAAAATGGCTATCTTCTTCAATTTTATGAATGAAAAAACTGCGAGGAATTGCAATCAATTCGGAGTCTTCCACGGCTCTTGCGCAAACTGGATAGACGTGCTCCTCACTAAAAACAGCGGCTTCAGCGAACGATTCCCCAGGTCCAAAGACGTGGATAATCGATTCGTGGCCACTGATGGAAACGCGGTATAATTTTATCCACCCCTTCACCACGACAAACAAGGATGTTGCTGGATCTCCCATCGAGAATAAATCACTTCCCTTGTTCAGCTTCTTTTCCTGACAGCATCCTTTTAGTTCTTCAAGGACACACGGAGAAACACCCCGAAAGAGGGCGGTGTTTTGAATGATTTTGGTTATGTCCATGCTTATTGCCTTTTTCGTAGTGAACCCGTTCTGCAAAGGTGGACAAAATAGCCGAACAAAAACGATAGCGGCTTGATCTGGATCAAGTCAGGCCGATTCAGGTTCGGGCACTATGGCACACAAGAACCACTCCGAGCCTAGTCGTCCTAAGTTCCTTTCAGAATACGGCGGGTAGGCCGGGGTCGCGTATGGAAACGTCGCGGCCTCCCGAATTTGGAAAGGAGTTAAACTGTGGTGACTCAAGGACTAAGCGATGGTTTTGGCCGTCGCTTTCCGTACTTGCGGCTTTCGGTAACGGATGCCTGCAATTTTAGATGCGCGTATTGTCTGCCTCACGGCTATAAAAAGGCGGGAGGGTTACCTTTTCTGACAAGGCAGGAAGTGGTGCGCCTCGTGAGAGCTTTTGCGGGTCTGGGCGTTTGGAAGATTCGCTTGACTGGTGGAGAGCCAACTATTCGTAAAGATTTTCTTGAGCTTGTCCAAGATATCCACGAAATCAAAGGTGTCAAAAATATTGCTTTTACCACCAATGGATACCGATTGCCTCAGCGAGCGGCAGAGTACTACGCCGCCGGATTGCGAGCGATCAATATCAGTATTGATTCTTTGCGGCAAGAAAATTTTCACAGCATTACTGGACATGATCGTCTATTGGAAGTCATGGAGGGTGTGGAGGCAAGCCTTGAGGCAGGTTTTGAATCCGTCAAAATAAACACGGTGCTGCTCAAGGGAATGAACGATCAAGAGTTGGGGGACTTTGTTGAGTTCGTAAAAACAAGACCTATCTCTCTTCGTTTTATCGAACTCATGCAAACCAGAGATAACAGATCATTTTTTAACGCACACCATTTGTCGGGTGAGATTCTTCTTCATTTTCTGCGAGAGCAAGGCTGGGTTGTCGCCTTGCCCAAAGAGGGAGCCGGTCCCGCAGTTGAATTTGTTCATCCAAACAGCATGGGGAAAATCGGTTTGATTGCCCCCTATTCAAAAGATTTTTGTAAGACCTGCAATCGCCTGCGCGTTTCATCTCGGGGAGATTTGCATTTGTGTCTTTTTGGAGAGGGCGGAATTTCTCTCAGGGATTATTTACAAGAAGATCAACAAATAGATCTTCTTCAAGAGCGCATTGTTTCTTTATTGTCCTATAAACGAAGTGCCCATTTCCTTGGCCAAGGGGATAGCGGTTCGACATCCCATTTGGCCGCCATAGGGGGGTAGTCATGGCTAGACACAGCATAAGATTGTCTATAGAGGGCGGGCCAGAGGCTCATTTCAAAATGATTGATGTTGGGACAAAGCGTCCAACGCGCCGATGTGCCATTGCTGTTGGAAAAATCTTCATGGGGCAAGAAGCCTATGCAAGAGTAAAATCGGGGACTTTGCCAAAAGGAGACGTTCTCTCTCTTGCGGAGATCTCTGGAATTTCGGGAGCCAAGGCAGCTTCTTCTTTGATTCCGATGTGTCACCCTCTCCCTCTTGATCAGGTGAGCGTTTATTGTGTGCCAGATGACATAGAAAAATGCATAACGGTTTATTGCCAAGCTATCGCTTTTGCTAAAACGGGCGTTGAGATGGAGGCCTTAAGCGGTGTCAACATGGCGTTATTGACGATTTGGGATTTAACCAAAGGCATAGATCCTGTTTTGCAAATTTCAGACATACGTTTGCTTCTCAAAACGGGCGGGAAAAGTGGAGTGTGGGTTCATCCCAAAGGACTCCCTGATTGGCTTGAAAGTCAGCTTCCGTCACAGAAGCCTTTGAGCAATCGAAAGGTTTGCGTTCTGGTTATGAGTGATCGCGCCTCAAATGGAGATTATGAGGACAAATCTGGAAAGATATTGGTGGAATCTCTTGAACAAGCTGGAGCAAGCGTTGAAGGCTATCAAGTTATTCCTGATGAGCCTGACAAAATCGGCGAGGTTATCAAACAAATTTGTAATAAAGACCAGCCGGATTTGCTTCTGGCTTCTGGTGGAACAGGACCTGGCCCACGGGATGTAACACCGGAGGTTCTTAGAAAAATATGTGACAAAATGTTGGACGGGTTAGGTGATTACTTGAGGGCAGAAAGCCAGTATTTTACAGACACTGCATGGCTATCTCGTATGACGGCAGGCATGATTGGACAAACTCTCATTATTGCGCTTCCCGGGAGCCCCAAGGCCGTTCAAGAGTGCTGGGGAATACTTCGTACTTTTATTGGAGACGCGCTCGAAAAAATATCCAAACAAGGATTTTCTCAAAAAGGATAGATTAAGAAATGTTGGTAAAAATAAAATCATACGGAACTTTCCGGCGGATCAGCGAAACTCTTGATCTTGAAATTCCAGAAAGATCAACAGTTGGGCAGCTTAAAACACTTATGAGTCATCAGCTTCAAGGTCAAGACGCGCTTCTTGTTTTTGACTCTGTGTTGGCCAATAACCAAAGAATTCTTTCTGATGAGGACCTCATAAACGCAGAAGATGATTTGTCTATTCTTCCGCCGGTCTGCGGAGGGTAACATGAAAGAAAATATTTGTATCGAGATACTCGAAACGGAGCTTAGTCTTGAAAAAGCCTATGCCTTTGTAAGAGACCCCGCTCATGGAGCGGTTGACATTTTTGTTGGGACGGTCAGAAATAATCACTTGGGAAAAGAGGTTACGGGGCTTTCTTACGATGTTCATCCGACTTTGGCTCAGCAAGCTGCGCAGGTGATTTGTGAAGAGGCAATTCACCAATGTCCGGAAGCAAAAATTTATTTTGCCCATTACAAAGGCGAACAAAAGATTGGTGAAATGAGTGTCATTATTGCGGTTAGCTGCGCTCATCGTGAAGAGGCTTTTGTTGCTTGTCGCTATATCATTGAGGAGCTCAAAAAGCGGTTGCCGATTTGGAAGAACGAGCAATACCAAGACGAAAAAAGCGCATGGCTTTCTGGATCATCCCTCGTAAAAGATCACAGCGAAAAACTCTGCGAGAGCAAAAGTGTCTGTTGTTAAATCCCATACGGTTGGCATTATTCTTGCCGGAGGAAAATCATCCCGCATGGGAAAAAATAAGGCCCTTTTGAAGTTTCAAGGCGAAAAATTTATAGATCGCATGATAAGAATCCTACTTGAAACAGGTGTGGACGATGTCTTTGTCAGTGGAAACTTTGAAAAATATCAATGCATTCCAGATAAAATCTCAAATGAATTTTTGGGCCCCGCAGCAGCAATCTCTCATTGTCTTGAAAAGATTGAAAAAGATTGCCATGCCATCTTTGTGCCCATTGATATGCCGTTTTTGACCGTTGACTGTTTGAAGGTTTTAATGGACTCTGAAGGTGGAGCTTTCTTCAGTGGTTTTCCCCTTCCGGCGTTCTTAAAAAGAACAGAGAGGGTAGAAGAAAGTCCCAGGAACGTGCGTGAGTTACTAATAAGATTGGGAGCTCGACCCATTGAACTCCCTAAAAAATATGAACAGGATATGTTGAACATAAACACTCAAGAAGAGTGGCGGG
>CAYZAR010000163.1:0-3999 GCA_964476455.1 uncultured Micavibrio sp. | reverse complement strand
CAGACCGCCTTTGTGATCCAAGGTCCGCAAACCAGAAGCCGAAACCCGCACTGAAACCAAACGGTTCAAAACTTCGCTGTACAAGCTGGTATCATGAACATTAGGAAGAAACCGACGAAGGGTTCTGTTGTTCGCATGGGAAACATTATTCCCAAACATTAATTTTTTTCCGGTTATTTGGCACTTGCGGCTCATAGCAAAAATCCTTGCATTTTCTGACTGTTTGTCTATCTCAAAACTTGGCGGACCATAAAGCACGATACCCCATCCCGTCAAGTATTTTTGAAAAATAACCACAAAGGCCTCTGCCATGAGCTCTCTCTCCGCGCCTCCCCTCCCCGAACTTGAGGAAATTTACACCCTTATAGGCAGCCAAACCCCTTTTTGTTCTGGAAAACAGGCAAAGACTGCTCCGGAATGGTTGATTCAGGTATGGCAGAGTTCTCGGGGAGATAAGGGAGAAATTCTTCACCCCAGACTCTCTCTTTTTGTTTCCCACCACGGCTTAGCAACCCCTCATTCTCAAACCAAATTCGACTCTTACATCCATCAATGCGCCAACGGATCCGCTCGGCTTAATCATATGGTTGAAATTGGCAATACGGATTTCAGACTCTACGAAATGGACACCGGCCACCCTTCAGGAAATCCGCTTAAAGGGGAAGAAGCTTTACCGCCAAACGATCTAATCCGCGCAATGGCCTATGGCATGATGGCAGTTGAACCTGAAATAGATCTGCTCGCTGTAAGCGGATTCGGCGCAGGCAGCGCAGAAAGCGCGGAAGCCATTTGTTCTGCCCATACAGGTATCAGAAATTCCGTAGAAAATATGACGATAACCAGCCTCATCAAAGCCAATCACGACCAAAAAGGATTAAACGCGCTTGGTGCAATTGGTGGCAAAGAAATCGCGGCACTTTGCGGGGTGATCCTTGCCTCTCACATGGCTAGAATTCCTGTTCTTCTTGAAGGAATATCAGGACTGGCCGCCTTGCTTATCATGGCTCATGAGAACGAATTTCTCGCCGCGCATTGCGCCCTATGCGGTATTCCTGCTGATAAGCTGGTCAATCTTCCCATTCCTCTTCCGGTGATTCTTCAAACCGATTTCCCATTACCTGAGGAAACAGGCATCGAATCGGCCTATCATATTTCTGGGCTGCGTAATGAACTTGCTTTGTCGCAAGGACGGGAGAGAAAATTGGCCTCATGACCACCGGAACCGAATTTCAAATTCGTGGCCAAAGTCTTATCACGGCGCGATGGATTGCTCTTCTTGGGCAAAGTATTGCAACGTTGGTAACGTACTACGCCTTGGCCATTGATTTACCGATCCTTGCTTGTATGACCTGCATTACCCTTTCTGGGCTCATCAACAACTACGCAGTCATTCGTGATAAACACCGCAGCCTCTCGCCACGCAGAGCAACGTCCTATCTCTCTTTTGACCTTTTGCAACTCACAACCATGCTGTTTCTAACGGGGGGCATGGGAAATCCATTTTATGTTCTTTTGCTGGCCCCGATTATTATCGGGGCGACACTTCTTCCCAAAGCCCACACTATTTTTCTAGTATTGTTGGCTCTGGCGGCCACACTTTTTCTGTCTCAGTTTTCGCTTCCACTCGACTGGCCGAGCATATTAAAAAACAGCCCGAACCTTCAACAAATAGGACAAAGCGTTGCTCTTGGGGTTGCCTTGGTTTTCGCATCGTTTTACGCATGGCGAATCTCTGTTGAAAACAGAGCTATGCAGAAAGCCTCTTATGCTGCCAAAACCACTCTCTTACGCCAACAACAACTACAAGCCCTTGGAGCACAGGCCGCCGCCGCCGCGCATGAGCTGGGCAGTCCGCTAGGAACCATCGCCATTATTGCCAAAGAACTCGAACACGCGTTCGGCCCAAATCATCCTCATGCGGAAGATGTATCTCTCCTGCTCAGCCAAACCGAGCGGTGCCGTTCCATTCTCCGAAGCTTTGGCGACTCGTTGCGTCAAGACCCAACCTATATGGCAACACCTCTTCCAATTGACCAATTGTTGAAAAATATCGGTGATAGCTTCTTGCAGGAACGCCCCCAAATTAAACTACAGATTCTGGTACAATCAGATACCACATCCTCCTCTCCTCTTCCTCTTGTGCCGCAATCTCCTGAACTCCTCCACGGCTTGGGGGTCTACGTGCAAAACGCTATCCAGTTTGCCAAAACAACCGTCACCATTCGCCTGATCCGTGGAGGATCTTCATCTCTTCGCATCGTTATTCATGATGATGGGGCTGGCTTTGCTCCTCAAATTCTCTCACGTTTGGGAGAGCCTTATATTTCCACGCGCCTTGAGAACGGCAAAAACATGGGACTAGGAATATTTATAGCTCAAACTCTTCTAGAAGACACGGGAGCCACATTGTCCTACGACAACAAGCTCTCGGGTGGAGCCCTTGTCACCATAGAATGGCCTCTTGATGGACAGGGAAATTTGCTTTTTACTTTGGCCCTATAACTTGGTAAAGGAAACCCCATGACCGAAGAAACCGCCGTAAGCCTCAAAGGCCACCTTATTATCATTGACGATGACGAAGTCATGTGTACCTGCCTTGCCAAGGCGATGGAGCGTCGCGGTTACGAAGTCCGAACAGCCTTCACCGTCAAAGACGGAATTTCTCTGGCCCATAGCTTTGAGCCTGAATTTGCCGTGGTTGATTTACGCCTTGCGGATGGCAGCGGTCTTGAAGTTGTCGAACAATTGCGAAAAATTGTCCATGATTGTCGGATTATCATGGTCACAGCCTACGGCAACATTGCAACAGCCGTAGCCGCCGTCAAGTCCGGCGCAATTGACTATCTTGCAAAGCCAGCCGATGCCGATATGATTGAACGCGCTCTGTTACAAAGCGAAGGCGCAACCAATCCTCTTCCTCCAGAAGACCCTATGACACCCGACCGCGTACGGTGGGAGCATATTTTGCGCGTTTACGAAATGTGCGGACGGAATGTCTCGGAAACAGCCCGCCGCCTTGGAATGCACCGCCGCTCTTTGCAGCGCATTCTCGCCAAACACGCACCAAAAGAACAAGGGGACGGGATCGAAAAAGCCTCGTGAGCCAACGAGAGATTCATCCGTCACCCCCGCGCAGGCGGGGGTCTGGCGGTTAGAAAGCGTGTCAAGGCCAACATAAGGTAAGACCTGTTGCAAAAGCCCGTCATCGCCCGAATTCTGGATTCCCTTAGAATTTTTCTATCAAAAAATTCAGGGAATGACGGGGTATACTGACGACATAAATTGATTCAACTTATGTCGTTTAGAGTGTATGTCCCATATGGCAACCGCAATGTCCCTCTGGAACAACCAATTGAGCTTCCGGTTTTGTGTACTGTTTCAAAACAGAATATCTATTTGTTTCAGGATGATATCTATATAGGGCAGGAAGCCGAACATACTCCCCACGCTCATCTTTTTTACCAAGATCAAGATGCAACTGTGTCAGACAAACCTCACCGCGTGCAATTTTCTCCCCAACAGTCGTGGTCTTCCCGTCATAAAGGTACATTTCCTTCAAGTTCTCAACGCTGCGCAGACCCAGTTGGATAGCCATCATATCTTCAGGCGGAAGGGACGCACCTTGTGCTGCCATTCGAGCAAAACGCCGAGACAATGCGGGAATATCATTCGATACCCTTAAGACATAGTTTTGAATAACACGAAGATCCGCAGCATTGGGAACCTCATCCCCGATCATTCCCACTTCAGGAAAATTTTGAGCAATTTTGGCCGCCGCACAATCGGAGTGAGTCATCAAAATAATATGCACAACCTTTTTGATGCCGCACGCCACAGAAAAAGCTGCAGAAAGGCTGAGATCGTCCTCAATGTTCTGGATAATGAACCCACCAACGGGTTTCTGAATGAATGCCTGACCAGCTGCAAGCCGTTCAAGGTTACTCCTTAAATTCACGAAACAAGTGCAACAGCATGATAGGATGTTGTTGCGATGGGAAC
>CAYZAR010000162.1:0-4034 GCA_964476455.1 uncultured Micavibrio sp. | reverse complement strand
GCCGAACCCACCGCACAACCGTTGCAATCCCAACACAAAACCGACTCGCCACCTCAGCTATTGTAAAGCATTCCTTCTCTCGAACCGACAAAACCTTACGGCGGAAGTCTAACGAATACGTCATCTATAAAGCATAATCAATTTATCTGAGCTTGGCAATATACCACTCATTTTTGTAAGCTCTTCTCGATCGCTATAAATATTATGTATATGCATTTACTGTATTTTCTATGAATATGCAAATATTTAGTGTGGCAAATTTATATAGGGAAATTCGTACGTTATCACAAATAGCCCCCCGCACCCGCGAGGGAGAGGGGGCTATAAAAGGAGAAGGTGGAATCGAAAAGGCGTATTCACAACTCCCACTAAAAGTATTATCCTTGCGCCCAAGAGTTGTAGGGGCTTATTCTTGCAACCTCTTGGTTCTTCCTCTGATTACCTGAGAGTTTTTCTATATATCGCAGTAAGTTAGAGAAAGCTTTGCCGAAGTTAAGAATTTCTCTTTGGCGCGGCTAACTCCCTCCATAAGTTCTTAGTGAGTAATAAAGTATCATACGAAGTGTTTTTGTTTTTCTTTAATTCTAACCCTAGCGGACAGTTGATATGTTTAACTCCTTATTTTCCAGTTTGAGAGCTAGGATATTGCTTTCAAGCTTTTTATTGTTAGGGGCCGTAGTCAATCTTATGACCTTTGCGCTAGGTAACGCAAAAACTCAGGGGTCTAGCTCTCTGTTAGAGCAACCAGAAATGCAGGTTTACCTTTCGGCAGGTCTGGCCACTCTTGTCATTTTCTACCTAATCTGGCTCTTTTGGGATGTTGCGCGATCTTTGAAAAAAGCCTCCGACTGTTTAGGGCTTGCTGGCAAAGGGGATCTGAATAGCCGTTTACTCCACATAAAAGGAAAAGGCGAGGTGGCTGTTTTGCAGCATAGCATCAACCTTCTTCTAGATATCACTGAGGCCTTCTTAAAGGAATCGGAAGCCAGTCTTGCTGCTGCTGGTCAGCGGCGGTACTATCGCAAGTTTATTGCTACAGGTATGCCAGGTGTGTTTGGAAAGTCTGCCCTCGCCATTAGTGACATTATGTCCATGATGCATAAAAAAGACCAAGACTATGAAACCACCCTCAAACACATGATTGACCATTTTGATGCTAATATTACAAAATTTTTGACCGATCTCTTTTCCGCAGGCGAAAACCTTCAGAACATTGCCAATGAACTGAACTCTCTTTCCATTCTGAGCATAGAGCAATCAGGGGGGCTGTCGCGAGCTTCGGAGGTGTCATCCTCCAGTGTTGGAGTTGTTGTCAGTACCACTGAAGAGCTTTCTGCCTCTATTCGAGAAATCAACACGCAAGTAACAAGGGCAAGCAATGTATCAGGAGAAGCGGTTAGAAAATCTCATGATGCCTCAAAAGCTATAGCCAACCTGCAAGATGGGGCCAATAAGATTGGAGATATTGTCCATTTTATCGGGGACATTGCTGACCAAACCAATTTGTTGGCTTTGAATGCCACAATTGAGGCCGCAAGAGCAGGAGATGCGGGGAAGGGATTTGCTGTCGTCGCCGCAGAGGTTAAAGGGCTTGCCACAAAAACAGGAGAAGCCACAACAGAGATTTCTTCGCACGTTTCGAATCTTCTCAAAGCTATTGAGTCAACGGTTTCCGTTATAAGTGATATTGGGCGAGTGATTCAGAACATAAGTGAATCATCTAACTCTATCTCCGCCGCAATGGAAGAGCAGGAAGCGGGCGTTAATGAAATTCTAAGAAGCATGCAAAGCGCAGCGACGAGTGTTCAACAAACGCAAGATGCAACGGAGGCCGTTAACACAACAGCCAACTCCACAGGAAAGATGGCGAAAGAATTAGCTGATGCCGCCCAAAGCCTATCACAAAAAGGTAGCGTTATCGCAGGTGAGTTAGATGTTTTTCTTTCTAACCTAAAAACTCAATAAAAAACAGAAAGCATATGAGATGAGTAAGAAGTGTTTGATTGTAGATGATGTTGAAGTTAGTCGGTACGTCCTGAGAGGACACATCGAAGGTTTGGGCTTTACAGTCGTTGAAGCTGAAGATGCTGGACATGCCGAAGCTGCTTTGATGCAGGGACGTTTTGATATTATTTTGCTTGATTGGCATTTACGGCACGACAGTGGACTCACTTTCATTGAAAAGATAAGAAAAATAGAGGGAGACATGAACGTTCCCATCGTTGTTTGTTCTGGCGTGGAGCACGGAGATTTGCTTGCCCTTGTTAAGGGATCGGGAGCTCAAGGCTTCTTACAAAAACCAGTTTCTCAGGAAGCTTTATCTTCTGAACTTAAGCGGTTGGGTTTGCTCTAGGGGTAAAGCTGTTTTTTAGCATACTCTTTCACCTTCTTGGTTGGGACAGCATACAATTTATGCTCCCGTAGAACTTTCAAAGAGGTCAGAAAGAAGGGGGATTTTCCTCAAAAATGTCTGAGAAGTACAAACCCCACACTTCACAACTGAAAGGGAAACCATCTTTCGAAAAGAAGGTTGGGCGGGTTTCTGTTCGCCCCCTTTCTCAGGCCGCTCTGGTCTCTTTTGTTATTATTTTGAGTACGATCGGAGGAGGAGGGTTTATATACCACTATTCCCAGCAGGCCCTCATTCGAACAGTGCAAAATAACCTTCTTTCAACTGCGGAATCTGCGGCGTACCTCACAAAAGTTGGACAGCTTAGAAAAATTGAAACCGTAAAACAAAAAGAAGAAGAGGACTACAGGGATATTCAAGATCACCACTTGGCCCTTTTGGCCGCAGACAAAGACCTTGCCTATATTTATACCTTGATCCAGAAAGACGATGGGAAGGTCTATTTCATTACCGACACCCAATCTCCTAGTTCAAAAAGAGAAGATGACACCGCCCATGTAATGGAGGTTTATGAGGATGCCACACCCATCATGTTGGAGGCCCTTGAGAAAGGGATACCCCAAGTTGAGAAAGAGCCGTCTGAGGATAAATGGGGAGAGTTTCTTAGTGCTTACGCTCCGTTAAGGGATAGAGATGGAAAACTTTTTGGCATTGTTGGCGTTGACATCAGTCTTGATGATTATAGTTTGAAATTAAGCAGTCTTAGAACATCTCTTCTTTTCTTGGTTTTCATTGGCGTTGCAACATCTGGTTTTGTTGGATTTCTCGTTTGGGATTTTGGCAGAAAAAAAGTCCTTTACGACAAAATAGAAAGAGGTGTTGCTGATATTCACGACATTTATTTGCGGGGTGGAAACGAACGACGTAAAAGAGTGTTTTGCGCGGTTCTAAGGCAAGTTGTTGAGATAACAGAGAGCAGGTGCGGGTTTATTGCTGAAGTTCTTTCTGATGAGAAGGGTCTATATCTAAAGGCACACGCCACCTGCCTTCTTAGTGATGGAAATGCCGAGGAGTGTTTTAGCCAAGGATCGGAAGTTCGCCACTTTAACCCTCTACTAGAAGCTGTTTTGAAGGAGAAAAAACCCACCTTTGCTAATGCACCCTGTTCTTCTCTTAGTGAACATCAACATTTTCCCTGTGGTCAATCTTGCTTAAAATCATACCTAGGCCTTCCTGTTCTCATGGGAGAAGAAGTCATCGCCTTAATATCGGTTTCAAACACGTCTTCCAAATACTCAAATAAAATGGTTAGCCTTCTTCGTCCCCTCCTAGATTCATTTGTTTCCACCATTGATTCAATTCGATCTGGTGACTTGCTTCTGAAACAAAAGGAGTATAGTGACCATATTATTACCGGCGCACCCGCTTTGATTGTTGGGCTGACTCCTTCCGGGATAACACGCTTTGTTAATCCGGTCGTTTCCTCTCTAACGAAATACGATGAAAAGGATCTGATAGGAAATAACTGGTGGTGTCTTACGCATCCCGAAGAAGATAAGAACCAGATAGACGTTCTGATGGATTTTTTTGCAAGAAACATTAAAGTTTCTGATTACGAGATGGTTTTGACAGCAAAAGGGGGAGAAAAACGGACAATTAGCTGGACATCTCTCAACCGATATAA
>CAYZAR010000161.1:0-4048 GCA_964476455.1 uncultured Micavibrio sp. | reverse complement strand
AAATAAATCGGTCATATTGGCCACAGCTTTTTGCATGGCCAGAAAAGTCGCCTGAAGAATATTCAGCGCATCAATTTCTTCTGCTGAGGCTTCGCCAATCCCAAAAATGGATTGAGATTGAATGATGGGAAACAAGATCTCCCGTTTAATGGGAGTGAGTTTCTTGCTGTCGTGAACTTCTTTCCAAACCGGATGTTTGCGGTTTTCCAGTGGGACGTAAAGACAGGCTGCCACAACTGGCCCTGCCAAGGGACCGCGTCCGGCTTCGTCTATGCCGGCAACAAGTCCCAAATCTGGAGTTTCACGGCTAAAATCCGGTCTAACCAAGAGTTTTACTGGCGATTTCATAGCTATTCGGCGAAAGGTCTTGTTTGCGCACAATATGTTCGAGGGTTTGTTTCATCAAAGACTGTCGCGCAGGAGAATATTTCTTCCAATCTCTGAGCGAAGTCAGAAGGCGAGAGGCAATCTGCGGGTTGATGGGGTCCAGTTCCAGAATGACCTTTTCAAACAGAGCGTAACCTTCCCCATTTTTCTGGTGAAAAACAACCGGATTGCGCATAGCAAAGCTTCCATACAAAGAGCGAACGCGGTTCGGGTTTTTCAGCGTAAAGTCAGGGTGGTTTGCGAGGGCGCGAATGTCATCAAGGGCCGAAGGCCGTACCGCCTGCGCCTGATAGGAAAACCACTTATCCACGACAAGGGGATAGGTTCTGAAACGCGCATAAAAATCGGCCAAAATTTCGGCGCGTTCTGGCGCGTTCGTGTCCATAAGAGCGGCCAGAGCCATAATGCGGTCCGTCATGTTATTGGCCGAACGATAGAGCTCAGAGGCGAGGGCAAAAGATTGGGGGTCGTGGCTCGAGGTTAAATAAGACAGAGCGGATTCTTTTAAGGCTCGCCGCGCCATTGATGAAGCGTCTGGGGAATAGGCCGCTTGGGACCTGTTTTGAGCGTAAATCTCAAGCAGTTTTGCTCTGGCAAGCAGGAGAACATCTTGTTTGATTGTCTCAACAACTTGGTGAATGGCATCGGGGTCAATCACATTGCGGGTTTGGGAAATAATCGAATAATCAGGCAAGGAGAGCATTCTCGCTAAAAGAGCTTTATCCCCGTCATTGTCCAAGCATTGATCGAGGAGATGAGAGATGGTCTGCAAATAGTTTGGTTCGGTGGTTGGGGTTTGTCCTTGCTCGATTTTATCCAGCATCCGCCCCATCAGTCCAAGAGTCAGGGTTTGGGAGGCTTCCCAGCGGTTGAACCCGTCCGTATCGTGAACCATAAGAAAGCGCAGGTCCTCTTCGCTAAGGTCTGTTGTCAAGCGGACTGGCGCAGAAAAGTTTCGGAGGATCGAAGGAATCGGACGTGCTCCAATCTGGTCAAAATGGAAGGTCTGCGTAGCCTCGGTTAGCTGCAAAACTTTGGTTTCCATGATCTGGTCCCCATTGGGGCCAATCAGCCCCACGGCAACCGGAATATGCATGGGCTTTTTCTCGGGCTGCATGGGGGTAGGGGCAAGACTCTGCGAGAGGGTTAGACTGTATTTTTTCTCGGTTTCATTATAAGAGGTTTTCGCGGTGAGGTGGGGAGTTCCGGCTTGCGCGTACCAGAGTTTGAATTGCGAAAGGTCAAGGTTTGAGGCATCGCTCATACACTGGACAAAATCATCTGTGGTAACGGCTTGGCCGTCAAAGCGATCAAAGTAAAGATCCGTCGCCTTGCGGTAATTGGTCTTGCCGAGCAGAAGGGACTGCATCCGTATGACCTCTGCTCCCTTTTCGTAAACCGTGGTGGTGTAGAAATTGTTGATTTCAATGTAGTTGTCGGGGCGGACAGGGTGAGCAAGCGGTCCGCTGTCCTCCGGAAACTGGAGGCTGCGCAAAGCTTGCACATCGTCAATGCGCTGCACAGCGCGAGAGTTCATGTCCGCGCTGAACTCTTGGTCACGGTAAACGGTAAGGCCTTCTTTAAGAGAAAGTTGGAACCAATCACGGCAGGTAATACGATTTCCTGTCCAGTTGTGAAAATACTCATGAGCAATCACGCTTTCGACACGGAAAAAATCATGATCGGTTGCGGTATCAGGATGGGCGAGAACAAGAGCGGTATTGAATATATTGAGCGAAGTATTTTCCATCGCGCCCATATTAAAATCACTCACTGCTACAATATTAAAACGGTCGAGTTGGTATTCGCGCCCATAAACATCTTCATCCCATTTCATGGATTTTTTAAGAGCCTCCATCGCATAGGCGCATTGGGGCTGGTCTCCGTCCCGAACGTAAATACGCAGGTCAACTTTGCGGTTCGAAGCCGTTGTAAAATGGTCCTGAATATAGTGCAAATCTCCGGCCACAAGGGCGAACAAATAGCAGGGTTTCGGGAACGGATCGTGCCAAAGGGCATAGTGGCGGCCAGACTCCAGCGTTCCTTCTTCAAGCAAATTGCCGTTTGACAGCAAAACAGGGCAAGAGGCTTTGCCCGCTTCAATCCGTGTTGTGAAAACAGCCATAACATCGGGACGGTCGGGGAAATAGGTAATGCGGCGAAAACCTTCGGCCTCGCACTGGGTGCAGTAAGTTCCGCCTGATTTATAAAGTCCTTCTAGGTCCGTGTTTTTATCGGGGTCAAAACGAGTGGCAATTTCGAGGGTGAACTGTTTTTCCGAACAGGGAATGGTCAATGTAGTTTCGGTAAGTTGGTAAGCCGCAGAGTCTAATGTCCGGCCATTCAGGGAAACCGAGAGCAGTTCCATATGCTCTCCGTTTAGGACAAGCGGGCGTGATCCTTCGTGGTTTTTGACAAAGACCGTGCGGGCGATTACGTCCGTGTAAGAATCAAATATGCGGAAATCAAGGGAAATGGATTCTACTTTGTAGTCGGGAACTTGATAGTCTTTGAGGTAAATAGTTTGAGGCGTGTCGGTCCGCATGGGGAATCTCCGTATAATCTCGTGGGAAGGAGATTATACAGTAAAACGCCGCTCGCCAAAGGAAAAGAAAGGATTGGCGGCTTTTGGAATAAGGGTGCATTTGGCGGCATTGTCAAACAGCCGTCTTAAACAGTTCTGCTCCGCACCACTCGCAATAATCACATTGGCTCCGCCTTGGGCAGCAATGTTGGCCGCTTGTAATTTGCTTTTCATCCCACCTGTACTGATTCCGTTTTCTACATCTTCTGCCAGATGCAGAAATGGTTGCACTTCGGCGATAAAAGGAATGTGCTTCGCATTTTGATCTTTTCTAGGATCTGCGCTGTAAAGCCCATCTGTGGTTGAGAGTATAACTAAACTATCCGCATGGGTTAAACCGCTGATATACGCTGCCAGAAGATCATTGTCCCCGAAGCGGATTTCCTCCGTTGCGGTTGTATCATTTTCATTAATGATAGGAAGAACACCGCATTCAAGAAGCGTGTTTAGAGTATTTCGCGCATTTTCAACGGCAGTTGCGTTTTGACATTCAGCACGTGTGATAAGGATTTGCGCTGTTGGGAGCCCTCGTTTTTGGAAAACATCTTCATAAGTTTGATACAATTTCCCCTGACCAACGGCAGCAGCTCCTTGTTTCAGAGGAAGGGGGATCTCTTTGGAAGATGTGGTGAAGTCAATGCCAAAAGTCGAACGGCCTAAGGCAATTGCCCCCGATGAGACAATTATAATTTTTTTTCCACTGTTGCGAAGTTCTACCACGTCATCTGCTAGAGCGTGAAGCCATGTGTGGCGAGGTTTTCCCTCACTGGTCAAGGTAGCAGACCCAATTTTGATAACAATGGGCCCCGCAGAGCTATGGAGAATATTTTGCAGGTTCAGATGGTCCATTTATGCTACTCAGTTCTTCTTCTTTGCGTCGTTTCTTTTCTGACTCGATGATTTCGGACAGTTTGAAAAGGATTGGGCGAATACCTTCTTGTGAGACACCGGAAATCAAATATGGCCGACTTCCCAGATCTTTTTCAAACTGATCCGCTATACTTACCATAATTTCAGGGTCAATTGCATCAATTTTGTTAAGGGCAAGGATTTCTATTTTCTCATCAAGACCCGCTC
>CAYZAR010000160.1:0-4072 GCA_964476455.1 uncultured Micavibrio sp. | reverse complement strand
GTGGTGAGCGGTTTCCAATTCGAAGAAAAAATAGTCTGGTTCCAAACAGCTGGAATTTCCTATCACATGGGAGTCGATGGTATTTCCTTTTTCTTTGTCGTTCTCTCGGCCTTTCTCACCCCGATTTGTATTCTGGCCAGTCAGCATTCTATTACAAAGCGTGTCCGCGAATATATGGCGGCGTTCCTTCTTCTTGAAACCTTTATGATCGGGACGTTCTGCTCTTTGGATTCCGTTCTGTTTTATACCTTCTTTGAAGGTGTCCTCATTCCGATGTTTATCATCATTGGAGTTTGGGGTGGTCCACGCCGTATTTATTCGGCCTTCAAACTGTTTCTTTATACCTTGCTGGGTTCAGTCTTGATGCTGGTTGCCTTGCTGGCGATGTATATTCAGTCCGGCACAACGGATATCCCTTCCCTGATGCAGTCTTCTTTTCCGGTGGAGATGCAGTTTTGGTTATTTCTCGCTTTCTTTGCCAGTTTTGCGGTCAAGATGCCTATGTGGCCGGTTCATACATGGTTGCCGGACGCTCACGTTGAGGCTCCGACGGCAGGTTCTGTTATTTTGGCAGGGGTTTTACTTAAAATGGGTGGGTATGGGTTCTTGCGGTTTTCTTTGCCGATGTTTCCCGATGCCACCCAATTCTTTACGCCCTATATCTTCGCGTTGAGTGTCGTTGCCATCATTTATACATCCTTGGTGGCATTGGTTCAGACGGATATGAAGAAGATGATTGCCTACTCTTCGGTGGCGCATATGGGTTTTGTGACGCTCGGGATTTTTACGTTGACTGTGCAGGGTGTGCAGGGGGCTATCTTCCAGATGTTGAGCCATGGAATTATATCTGCGGCACTCTTTCTTTGTGTCGGGGTTGTGTATGACCGCTTGCACACGCGGGATATTCATCGCTATGGCAACCTTTCGAAGAATATGCCTTTGTATGCCACGACTTTTGTGATTCTGATGTTGGGATCGGTTGGTTTGCCAGGGACATCTGGTTTCGTGGGTGAGTTTCTTTCTTTGCTTGGAGCATTCAAAGTCAACACAGTGGTGGCTACTTTTGCTGCAACGGGAGTTGTGCTTGGGGCAGCCTATATGTTGCTCTTAACCCGCAAAATTGTTTTTGGTCCCAAAGTGAACGAAGATGCAGCCGCAATGCTTGATCTGGATGGGCGCGAGAAACTTTATTTTCTCCCCTTGGTTTTGCTCGTGATTTGGTTAGGGGTGGCCCCGGGATATGTCCTTGACCGGACACAGCCAGCGGTTCAAACTTTGGTAAACGACTACCAAACGCGGCTAAACCAGCCTGTTCTCCCCTCATCGGAGGTACTGAATAATGACCAATAATATTCCTGATATGATGAGCGGTGTGGTGCTGAGCCCCTTAAAGCCAGAACTGTTTTTGGCTGGGGTTGGTTTGCTTCTTTTGATCCTCGGAGCCTTTCGCGGTAATGCAAGCCTTAATTTTATTCTCTCGGCCGTTGTAGCTTCTTTCGTTGTGGCCATTGGCTTTACCTTGCAAAGTGACTGGTCTCCGATTGATACCTTGGTCGGCATGGTTCTTATGGACGGTTTTGCCGGATGGATGAAAGTCTTGGTTCTTTCTGGGCTTTCGGCTTCTTTGCTGTTGTCTGTTTCGTGGCTGCGAGAGAACAGTTTGCTACGTTTTGAATACCCGCTTTTGGTTTTATTCTCTGGCATCGGCATGATGCTTATGCTCTCGGCCAATAATTTTCTGGCTCTTTATGTGTCTTTGGAACTTTCTTCTTTGTGTCTCTATGTATTGGCCGCCATTCGGCGCGATGATGTTCTTTCCTCTGAAGCCGGGGTCAAATATTTTGTTTTGGGAGCACTGTCTTCTGGATTGCTCCTTTTTGGCATTAGCTTGGTATATGGGTTTACGGGTACGACCAGCTATGCCCTTATTGCTCAGACATTAGGTTCAGCGGAAGAAATTCCGCTTGGAGCGATTGTTGGTATGGTTTTCATTCTGGCGGGGCTGGCTTTCAAAATTTCAGCCGTCCCCTTCCATATGTGGACACCTGATGTCTATCAAGGGGCTCCAACGCCCGTGACAGCTCTGTTTGCGATTGTACCAAAGGTTGCTGCCTTTGGTCTGATAGTTAGGCTTCTTTTTGGCCCGTTTGAAGCTCTGGGGCCGGAATGGACACAAATCATTTCCTTTATGGCTGTGGCTTCAATGGTTTGGGGAGGTTTTGCAGGGGTGGCACAAACCAACTTCAAACGCCTGCTGGCCTATAGTTCGATTGCGAATATGGGCTATGCTTTGATTGGACTTTTGCCCGGGGTTCCCGAAGGTGTGGGGTCTGTCATCCTTTACCTTACCATTTATATGGTCATGACGGCGGGAGTTTTTGCTGTTTTGATGGGCCTTCGCCGTAACGGGCAATCGCTTGAAACGATTTCGGATTTTGCAGGCTTGTCGCAAACGTCTCCTTTTTATGCCTATATCCTCGCGGCGTTGATGTTTTCCATGAGCGGCATTCCCCCGCTTGCCGGATTTTTCAGCAAGCTGTTTGTTTTTCAGGCAGCCGTTGCCGGAGGCTATATTGCGGTGGCTGTGGTTGGCGTTTTGGCTTCGGTTGTAGCTTCCTATTACTATTTGCGCGTGATTAAAGTCATGTTCTTTGATGAGCCGATTTTGGCTTTGGAAAAGACTTGTTCGTGGTCACGAAAAATAGTTTCGGCCGCATCGCTTGCCTTTATCTTGCTTTTTACCCTAATGCCGAATGCTTTGTTTGATCGGGCGCAGGCGGCGGCAGCCAGTTTGTTTCAGTAGGTATGGATCACAGCAAGTGGACCCGTCATTTCTTTGAGGAGCTTCCTAGCACGCAGGATAAGGCGTTTGAGCTGTCTCGCGCTTCTCCTGATCTTGTTCCTCTCGTGGTTGTGACCAAGCGACAAGTGGCAGGTCGGGGGCGTTTGGGAAATGTCTGGGTTGGTCTTAGTGGAAATTTTTTTGGTTCCTTTGCTGTTCATCCTGATCTCCCCCTCAATCAGACAGGGCAATTTTCTTTTCTAGCTGCTGTGGCATTGTCCGATGTGTTGGAAGGATATCTTCCTGAAAATTGTAAGATCGAACACAAATGGCCAAATGATGTTCTGGTGAATTCAAAAAAAGTGGCGGGTATTCTGATTGAAAGCGAAAGCGATGCGGAGGGCGTGGCAAAGCTCCTCGTGATGGGGGTGGGGGTTAATCTAGCGGAAGCTCCGAACGGGGCGATTTCCTTGCGTGATTTTATGACCCATCCGCCTTTGCCGGAAGATTTTCTGGAAAGGTTTTTGGTGTCTCTCTCCTATCAGATGAGTAAGATGGAAACCGAGGGGTTTTCTGCTTTGCGTGCAGATTGGCTTTTTCGCGCCAAAGGGCTTGGCGAGAAAATCAGGGTGCGGCTTCCTCATGAATGTTTTGAGGGAATTTTTGAGGGGTTAGAGAATGATGGCGCGCTGCGTATTCGTATAGAAGGACAAAAAGGCGTGCGGGTTATACGCTCTGGAGAGGTTTTTTTCTCCTGAAGGCATGAAAGATGGCGGTTGAGCATTTACCTTACTCTCAAAAACCAATAAGCTCATTCCATCATGACGCATACAGATCAATCTAATTTTCAGTCCGGTTTTTATTTTGTCCCTTTGGGGGGAAGCGAGCAGTTTGGGGTGAATTTCAACCTCTATGCTTGCGATGGAAAATGGATTGCCTTTGACTGTGGCATAGGCTTTGCCGACCATCGTTTTCCCAATGTTGATATTCTTTTGCCGGACCCAGATTTTATCGAAGATCGGCGGGATGATCTGGTTGCCTTGGTTATTACCCATGCACATGAAGATCATGTTGGGGCTGTTCCCTATCTCTGGCCTCGGTTGCGTTGTCCCATTTACTGTACAAAATTTACGGCGGCAGTTCTGCGGGCTAAGTTTGATGATTTTCCCAATTGCAAGGGGGCCAAAATCATCGAGATTGAATCGGGGCAAACTCTGAGTCTCGATCCTTTCAAGCTTCAGTTTCTGAATGTCTCTCATTCGATTCCGCAGGCGATTTCAACAGCGATTG
>CAYZAR010000159.1:0-4082 GCA_964476455.1 uncultured Micavibrio sp. | reverse complement strand
CGCTTCTATGACCCCACTTCAGGTGCGGTTCGTATTGATGGTTGTGATCTAAGAGATACAACTCTTTCTAGCTTGCGGAGCAGTATGGCTCTGGTGTCTCAGGATATCACTATTTTTGATGATACTGTTCTTGGCAACATTGCCTATGGACTTGCAGGGGCCAGCGAGGATCAAATCCGTTTAGCTTCTCGTATGGCCGCTGCGGAAGATTTCATCTTGAAAATGCCGGAGGGCTATCAAACACGCGTTGGAGAAAATGGTGTCCGTCTTTCAGGAGGCCAGAGGCAGAGGATTTCCTTGGCGCGGGCAATTTTGCGGGGGGCTCCGATTTTGCTGCTTGATGAGGCAACATCGGCTTTAGATAATGAATCCGAGCGGTTAATTCAATCGGCTTTGCATGAATTGGAAAAAGGACGAACCACGTTGGTTGTGGCTCATCGCTTGTCAACAATTCAGGATGCGGACAAAATAATCGTTTTAGATCACGGGCGAGTTGTTGAGAGCGGAACTCATCAGGAGCTTTTGTCAAAGGGAGGGGTTTACGCACGTATGTATAATTTGTCTCTGATCGGGGGGGGATAGTGAGGGTAATCAGGTTTGTTCTTTCTACTCTTCTTGTCCTTTTTCTAATCGGAATTCTTGTTATTTTTATGATGTTCATTAACCAGAGAAAAATGATGTATTTTCCACCAATGAATATTCCACAGAGCGAGTTTGCGAATTTGTCTGGTTTCGATCCAGTTCACGTTCGGGCGGAAGATGGACTTGACCTTACTGGATATTACAAGCCTCCACGTGATGAGAAGAAGCCAATTATTCTTGCTTTTCATGGGAATGCCAGCCATCCGGTTTGGATGGTCTCGCGGTTTCAAAGGCTGATAGAAGATGGTTATGGAGTTTTACTTGCGGAGTATCGTGGCTATGGTGAAAATGCAGGCTATCCAAGCGAAGAGGGGTTTTATCTGGATGCTAGAGCTTATATGGAGTTTTTGGAAAAAAATAAAAATCCAATAGTTTCCTACGGAAGTTCTTTGGGAACAGGGGTCGCTGTCCAACTGGCGATTGAGAAAACTCCGGCAGCCCTCATCTTAGAAACTCCATTTGATTCCATGCTGAATGTTGCTAAACATCACTACCCCTTCGTGCCCTTTGTCGAGTACTTATTGAAGGATCAGTTCCATAGTATTGAAAAAATTAAAAAGGTGAAGGCTCCCATTTTCTTTATTGTAGCAGGGCAAGATGAAGTTGTGCCTTCAAGGCTGGCTCATAATCTTTTTGATAACGCTAACGAACCGAAACAGTTGGTGGTGTTGCCTGCGGCTCAGCACAACACGGCGTATGACCACGATGCGGAGAACAAAGTCTTTGAGTTTCTTAGGACTATTTTTTCATGAGAAAGAGCTTTCTCTTTCTGGTGGGGTTGTTTTGGCTGTGTGGAATATGGGCTTCTCTGGCGAGGGCAGAACCGCTCGGCGTTCAACTGGCGAATGGAAAAATTCACCGTTTTAATGTCCTCATTGCGAATAATGACCAAACGCGTGAGAAGGGCTTGATGGGGGTCAAAGACTTGCCAGAAGACCAAGGAATGTTATTCGTCTTTGACGATCTGACTTTGGCTCAATTTTGGATGAAAGACACCCTTATTTCGCTTGATATGGTTTTTATTGACGGGAAGGGGGTTGTATCGTCTGTTCATAGCAAAGCAAGACCTCTTGATTTGTCTGTTATTTCTTCCAAAGAGCCTGTGAAAGCCGTTCTCGAAATTTCTGGGGGAGTGGCAGAAAAGCTAGGGATTGATCGTGGGGATCAAATCATTTTACCAATTTTTGGGAAATCACTTGATAAGCCCTAAGAAGTTGTGCTAATCACACTGCACAGTCCACTTGAGTCGGGGTGTAGCGCAGTTTGGTAGCGCATCTGCTTTGGGAGCAGAGGGCCGGGGGTTCAAATCCTCTCGCCCCGACCATTTTCTAGAACATCAAATATTGAGAATAGAAGATTTGAGCCCCCCTTGTTTTAGACAAGAGCGCGGCAGAGCCGCGTGCGGTTCAAACCCTCCTGTTTTTTTGCGACCCAGAAAAGTATCAAGATAACTTGTGATAGGCCTTGCCAACGAGGGGATCCTTGATTACCGTGTGCAAATATCATTTCTGAGTCCGTACGTTGATCCTCCCCCTTCATGTTTTTTGGTGTACATTATGATGAGTCTTTCAAATCTAAAGCTGTCGATTAAGCTCAATCTTGTAATTGCCGTATCTGTTCTTTTTATGTGCGTACTCGGTGGAGTCATGACTCTTGATGTAAAAGAGAAGATTCTTGATGGTCGTAAGATGAAGACTCAGCATCTGGTCGATGTCGCGCATAGCGTGATCTCCTATTACTACGCTAAGTCTACTGATGGAGGTGGAGCGATGCCAGTTGAGGAGGCTCAAAAAGCTGCGCTTGGTGAGCTTTCTGCTCTTAGGTATGATGAGAAGGAATATTTTTGGGTTAATAATGAAGAGCCACGGATGCTCATGCACCCGTACAAGCCTGAGCTTAACGGAAAGGATTTATCCCAAACGAAGGATCCTACCGGAAAATTGATTTTTGTGGAGTTTGTTAAGGCGACAAAAACAGGAAGCGGTGCGGGGTTTGTGGAGTATATGTGGCCTGCTCCGGGAGCGGCTAAAGATGCGCCTCCTATCGAAAAAATTTCTTACGTTAAATCATTTGCTCCTTGGGGGTGGATTGTTGGGAGCGGAATCTACATTCAAGATGTCCAAGCCCAGATGGTAGATTTTCTGAAAACAACTGTGATTGAATTCTTGGGAGTCATTGTCCTTTTGGTTCTTTTCACGTTGTTGGTTGCTCGTGATATTCGTCTGCCCATTCTTCGCATTACAGACATAATGGGAAGTTTTGCACGGAAGGACTATACTGGCCTGATTGCGGGACAGGAACGCAGAGACGAAATAGGCGAAATGGCTAGGGCTCTTCAAGAGTTCAAAGGGAGCTTGCTTGAAGCTGAGCGATTGGCTTCAGTTCAAAGAGAGGAGCAAGTCAGAAAACAACGTCGTGCAGAAGATGTTGAGAAGTTGATCCTCAATTTTGATCGTGATATTCAGTCGGTAGTTTCCCTTGTGAAGGGGGAGGCAGATTCTCTTCGTGATTTTGCACGTCAAACCTCTGATATTTCAAAAGATACGATGGATAGATCCTCTGTGGTTGCTAGTACTGCAGACGAGGCGGCCAATAGCTCTAGCACAGTTGCTTCGGCAACCGAAGAGTTGACAGCCTCTATTAATGAAATTTCTCGCCAAATGATGGAAGTAAATAGCGTTGTTGGGAAGGCTTCAAAAGAGAGCATGGAAGCGAACGAACAGGTTAGCATTCTGGCTCAGTTGTCCCAGAAAATTGGGGCTGTTGTTGCTTTGATTAACGATATAGCGAGTCAAACCAATCTTTTAGCTCTTAACGCAACTATTGAAGCTGCGAGAGCGGGGGATGCAGGAAAAGGGTTTGCTGTTGTGGCAAATGAGGTCAAGAGTTTGGCAACTCAGACGGCACAAGCGACTGAAGATATTAGCAAACAGATTGATAGTGTTCAGTCAGCAACAAGTTCTGCGGTGGTGTCTATTAGAAATATTTATGAAACAATCGCTCAAGTGAACAATATTTCGGCAAGCGTTGCTGCTGCGATCGAAGAGCAGGGGGCTTCAACTCACGAGATTTCGCGGAATGTTGTACGGACATCTCAAGGAACTCATCTCGTGAGTAGCAACATTGCTGCGGTGGCTGAATCTGCTAGGAGTACTGAGGCTGCTGCGCGTTCTATCACGCGTTCGGTTGATGTTCTAGGTGAGCAGTTGGAAAGAATCAAGGCTGTGGTAGATGGTTTCATCAAGGGCGTGAAGGAATCATAAATTGTACTAACCAATACCCGATCTGACGACGCGGCAGAGCCGCGTGCGGTTCAAGTCCTCTCGCCCCGACCATTTTCTAGAATGCGTTGATTAAACGGCTAGGGATGTAAATGTGATTTTATTTTTTCCAAAATCGTGAGTAGTTGTTCGTGATCTAAGCCTATGCCAATCTCGTAA
>CAYZAR010000158.1:2899-4113 GCA_964476455.1 uncultured Micavibrio sp. | reverse complement strand
CGGGTTGCCGTGGCAAGAGTCGCAGGATCATAGGGCATGGTGATTGCGTGCATATCCACCACGCAATATAAACATTGGTAACCATCATGCTGGAGATTGACCCAGTTTTTCAAAGCCCCCAGATAATTGCCCAGATGAAGCCGATTAGTCGGCTGCATTCCCGATAGAATTCGTTTGGCCATTTGCTCCTCGCTGCCGTGTTAGATATTTCTTTAAGTCTTGGAATTTGAATACGCCGCTGACATGAACAGCTATAGCATAGGTCATCGCACCCCCTCCTAGGAGAATTACAATCCCAATAAGTTTGAACGCCAGCGCGGCATGAAAGAAATCTCGCAGTCCATACCCCAAAGCGGCCAGAACAATCGCCATCAAGCAAGAGCAAATAGCAATCTTCGGAAAAACTTCCCTAAGGCGATCGTCAAAGTGCAGGTTGTCTTTTTTCTTCAGGTGTTTGTGGAGCAGGTAAACTTGCACCCATCCGACCAATCCGGTTGCCAACGAAATCCCGGGAGCCCCCAGCCAGCCGATAAACATCAAGCAAAAAATGACATTCAAAAGCGTGGTCAGAATAGAAACACGAACTGGTGTAACAGTATCTTGAGACGACCAAAAAGCCGTCATGAAAACCTTACCCGCAATATAGGCAGGAAGACCAACGCCATACCCCATCAGAACATAGGATGTCATCAAAGCATCCCGCCCTGTGAACTCTCCATGTTCAAACAAAGTGGAGACCATAGGCTGAGGAACTACCAGCAAAGCCACCGCTGCAGGTAAAGCTATTAGAAAACAGAACTCCAAAGAACGATTAAAAAGGGATCGGCTTTCTTCGGAATTGTCCGCCGCAAGGGAGCGTGACAACATGGGAAGCAAAGCTGTTCCCACTGCAATTCCGGCAATGCTGAGCGGCAATTGGTTTAATCTATCCGCATAATACAAGTAAGAAATGGACCCTTGAGGGAGTAAAGACCCAATCATCATATCGACAAACAGATTGACTTGAAAAACGCCTGCGGAGAGGACCCCGGGCCCCATCTTACGAAAGAGCAGCCGTGTCTTTTCATCCAGCTTTGGCCTTTGAATGATGAAACTGATTTTGTGCCTCCGCGCATACCAGACCACCATAGCAAGCTGAAAAACTCCCGAAACACTGACCGCAACGGCCATAGCGTGCCCCGCGCTGGGAGCGAGCCATTCCCCGATCAATAACG
>CAYZAR010000158.1:0-2889 GCA_964476455.1 uncultured Micavibrio sp. | reverse complement strand
ATAATTGGAGCCGCCGCAAAAGGACCAAAACGATGATGCGCGTTCAGCAGGCCCCCAAAGAGCGAGACCAGAGACATGAGCATCAAATAAGGAAAGCTGAAACGGGTGAGTAAAACAGCCAGAGAGTATCTTTCCGTCCCTTCTTCAAACCCGGGCGCAATGACATGGATAACCCACGGCATTGTCACCATCATGAGCAGGGTAAAAAGGGACAAAACAACCATCATGACCGAAAACGTCCGTCCAGCGAAACGGCCTGCGGCCTCTTCCCCCTCTTGTTCTAGTATCCGCGAATACAGAGGAACAAAAGAAACGCTAAACGCGCCTTCCCCTGCAATACGGCGGAAAAAATTTGGAAGCTTAAGCGCGACAAAGAAAGCATCCGCTATCGGTCCTGCGCCAAGATAAGATGCCGTGAGCATATCACGCACCATTCCGGCCACACGGCTAAGCATGGTAAATCCGGCAATTGTGGCCATAGCCTTAAACAGCTTCATGTGCTAAATCCATTCCTATAAAATATAAAGGAAACATATCATGGCCCAGTCAGAACGTAACCCCGAAAGCCAATGGTTTGGCAGAAGATCTGTCTCTCCGCAAGAAAAAACCCGCATGGTTCTGGGCGTTTTTGACAGTGTTGCAGGAAAATATGACCTGATGAACGATGTCATGTCGGGAGGCATTCATAGACTATGGAAAAATCGTTTGATTCGTGAGATCAACCCTCGTCTGGGCCTGTCCTATCTGGATGTGGCAGGAGGGACGGGCGACATCGCGTTTCGAATTCATAAAGCTACAAATGGCACGGCTCCTATTACCGTCTGCGACATTAACGCCTCTATGTTGGAGGTCGGACAAGACCGCGCCATTGATCGCGGCATTGTAAAAGGGATGGAATGGATTGTCGGAAACGCCGAAACCCTTCCCTTTAAGGACAACAACTTTGACGTTTACACCATTGCTTTTGGTTTACGGAATGTGACACGAATCGACGATGCTTTGCGCGAGGCGTACCGCGTTCTCAAACCCGGGGGGCGGTTTTTCTGCCTTGAGTTCAGTCATGTGGAGCCCGAGGCCCTACAGAAAATTTATGATCTTTATTCCTTCAACGTTATCCCGCGCATGGGCGAACTCATCGCCAATGATGCCGATAGTTATCAGTATCTGGTTGAAAGCATTCGGGAGTTCCCCAATCAGGAAGCCCTCAGTCAACGTCTGCTTGACGCAGGCTTTGACGAGGCCCACTATACAAACCTGACATTTGGTGTAGCCGCCATTCACGAAGCATGGAAACTTTGAAACCCATCCATGAGCACTTAAATCCTATTTGATGCTCAGGGCTGCCTCACACAAACGGGTCCTGAGATCATCCAGAGGATTTTTCATCAAACGGTGAAGAATTTCTGGGGGATCTTCTTCTTTACAAACACATTCATTCCAAGCCTCAATGGCCGGAAACGAAACCCGCGTTCGCAGAGTATGGACATCACCCATATGTCTTACATACCTGTACACACCTTTCTTCAAAGGGTTATCATCGGACAGAGAGCTGCCAGCGGAGTGGCAGGTTCTCCAAAAACGGAGAGCCAGTGTATGGTGATAACGGTGAACAATATCCCGAACGACATCTTCTGGGTGTAAGTAATTCCAGAACCGATTGGGGTCTTGCCTATTGTTTTCAACACTGCGCGGGCAGAAAATAATTTCTCCGAGAGGTTGCGACGGATCACACACGAAAGTACTAAAATCAGCGGGGTTCAGAATGGTCGCATAGTGACATATCGCGGACGCGTTTGACCGTGTTCCGTAATGCTGAAAAACGGCGTTACTATATCCCTGAACTATTTTCCCCAACCCCCTATCATATTCTCCTTTGTAAGGAAAATTCAAAACCACTTCCTGACGCTGGTTTGTGCGTGAATCAAGCCCATCCAGAAAGATTTCGCGCCCCCCCCTGCCGATTGCCACAATAGGCGCATTCTCCGGAGTGAAGATTTGAGAATCCCCCACACTACGGGCTGCATTTTGGAAGGCCGTGTCCATATCCGCCACAATTCCCCGAACCGCCGCGACTTGGCTATTCCACGGCATTTGCGCCCAATTTTGCACCCGTTCCAGAAATTTCTGCCCTGCCACTTCCTGGACAGTCGCATTAAAAACCCGGGTAAGCACAGGGTCCGCGGGGATCGTGTCCGCCACCCGCGCCAATTGCTCTGCCTGAACAGGGTGATAATCGCGAAAAGGAAGAGGTTCCTGAGAAAAGCTCCCTCCTTCGAGTCCATCAATAACCTTTGTCCTTTGATCGGGAGACAAGTTTGTCAGTTCGGCATCGGAATGACAAGACATCATTTTACAGTAAAGAATATGGGAGAGACGTCTATTTATCTCACGAGCAACTGTTTCTGCTCGTTGTGCGGTAGTACCCTCTCGCGTTATCGCGGAGTAAAAAAATCCTTCGTGCCGAACATATCAGCAAGCGTTAATAGCCGCTGTCTTGAAAAGATTGGGGCGGGGATTCTCAGAAAGAAAAGAAAGGTCAATTCCCTCGGGGCAGGTAAAGACACCCGTTTCAAAAGGTTCCCCTTCCGATAAGGTTTTTTGCGCGGACTGAAAAACAAGGACGTTATTATACACAGTTGCTAGTCTGTCCTGACTTAAGAAGTCAAAAAGAAAGGCAACCTCGTGCTGATGAGTATCCTGTTGCAGCTGCTCAATGCGTTGTTTAATCATGTACTGCATCAGATTTGGAGTACCAGAAAAATCACATTTCTCCTGTTGCGACAGGAGGACACGAGCCAGATGCTTTCTTTCTTCCAAAGAAATCTTATACTTTGTGACGGCCCCAAGCCCAATGGCTATAAAATATTGTCTCAGCCTGTCGTCTTGTTG
>CAYZAR010000157.1:0-4163 GCA_964476455.1 uncultured Micavibrio sp. | reverse complement strand
AATCTGCCTTCATGAGTTTTCTATAGCATACTCCTGAAGAACATGGGACTAAACAATGAAGGTTGGTCTGCGTTCTGGCATGACCGTTAGTCCAGAAGAGTTGCGGATGGAAGCCAGAATAGCTGCCGAGCAAGTCAAACAAACTTTCCCGAAAATGATTTAGTTTAGGTGTGCCACCGCTGTAGCTTCCTGCGGGACACGGGGGCGGGACGATGGAATTTTCAGGAAATATCACGCTGGAGGCACGAGCCGGATTCGAACCGGCGTGCAAGCTTTTGCAGAGCTCTGCCTAACCACTCGGCCATCGCGCCATCCAGTAGAGCCGCTGCTTTTAACACTTTTCCCCGTAGAAATCTAGAGAATTTTCCTGTACAAAGAGGGGGTTGTTCATACAGGATTTCCTCAAATGTCCCTCGCGTTATCCGCTCACCAGAATTTTGAAAAATCTCGCAATGCGATGATTCTCTCTCAGCTTGCCCCCTCGGGCGTGAGGGATGAACGGGTTTTGGCGGCCTATCAGGCCATTCCCCGCGAGATTTTTGTCCCGCACGCTCTCCAAGGCGTTGCCTATGTGGATGAGGATATTCCTCTGGAAAGGGGGAGGTGTCTGCTCGCTCCGCTCGTTCATGGCCGGATGGTTGAGGCAGCGGTGATTGAGCCAAAGGATAAGGTTCTCGATATTGGCGGGGCTACGGGGTATTCAGCAGCAGTTCTTTCCTGTCTGGCACGGTCGGTTGTTGCGCTTGATCAAGATACGGATTTTCTAAAATCTGCGCAAAGCGACTGGACTTCTTTGGGCCTGACTTCTATTTCACCTGTTGTTGGTCCTCACATCTGGGGCGCGGCAGGGCAGGTGCCTTTTGACGTCATTTTCATCAACGGGGCTGTGCCGCGTGTGCCGGAGGCTCTGGCAGATCAATTGGCGGCAGGTGGGCGTTTGGTTTGTTTGCTGGTTCCTGAGGGGGATTTGGTTGGTGCGCTTGTCTGCTTTACAAAGCTGGCGAATGGGCAGATTGTTCACGAAGTTGTTGCAGATGCCGTTAACAGAGATTATCTGGCAGGGTTTGAGCCACCTGCGGGCTTTACCCTTTAGAGCTTTCGTCGCAGGTACGAGATCGGATTTATGATGGTTTTCTCACGCGCTTTGGCTTTGCTGATGGCAACGGTTGGTGTTCTTGCTTTGCTTGAATCTCCGGCTTTGGCGGAAAATGAAAAATCTGTTGATGATGTGCGGGTTGAGGCGACAAACTCTATCAAGAGCATGATGCCAGAAGAAAAAGCAGGTGATGAGAATTCCTTGTTTTTCAGGGCGTTGGTCTCAGCGTATGAAGAAAACCCAACTTTGAAAGCCGCTCGTTTCCAGTTGCAATCGGTGTTTGAGGCATTGCCCCAAGCTGAATCTGGCTGGCGGCCTACGGTTGCGGCTACGGCCGAGGTCAGTGGCGTTCATTCTGACGCTGACCCGGGCGATGTTTCAACCTCTAACACATCAAAAGATGGAGCTATTGCGGTTATTCAGCCTCTTTATACGGGAGGCCAGACAATCGCGGCTACGGCTGCGGCCAAAAATACCATCAAAGCCCAGATTGCCAGTCTTGAATCAAGTGAACAGCAAGTTTTGCTGGCGGCAGTGACATCTTATATGAACTTGTTGCGGGATGAGACGTTACTCAAACTCAGCGAGACCAACCAAACGGTGATCCGGCGGCAAAAAGATGCAACGGGCCAAAGATTTAAGGTGGGGGAATTAACCCGAACCGATGTCAGTCAAGCCGAAGCTAGGCTAGCCGCCGCAGATGCGGAGGTTATCACGGCCGGAGCTAACTTAAGCAGTAGCCGCGCGGCTTTTGAAAAAGTGGTAGGTTTTCTTCCCGATGCGGCTTTAGCGTTCCCTGCGACTCGGATTGACTTGCCAAAATCCCGTGAGGAAGCTCTGGCCTTGGCTGAGAAGTGGAATCCCGATATTCGCTCTTCTCGCCACTTGTTTCACGCCGCGCAAGATGGGGTCCGCAGCACTTATGGACAACTCTTGCCCGATGTGTCGATTGAGGCCGGCGTGAACAAATCCTACGATCCCCAGCCCGGGACGTATGAGGAAAGCGATGGAGCCAGTATTGGGCTGGTTGCGACGATTCCGCTGTATGAGGCGGGGATGGTCCGCTCCAAAGTGCGCCAAGCCAAGCAAACCGCGAATCAGAGGTATGAGCAAGTGGCTGAAACGGGGCGATCTGCTCGGGAACAAGTGGTGAGCAGCTGGGAAAGCCTGAGAGCGGCTGAAGCCGAGATTTCTGCGCGGAAAGCGCAGGTGGAGGCTGCAGAAGTGGCTCGTTTTGGGGTTCATCAGGAAGCAAGCCTTGGATCACGGACGGTGTTAGACACACTTGACGCCGATCAGGAAGTGAGGGACGCTCAAGCCGCCCTGATTACGGCTCGCCGGAACGAAGTTGTTGCTCGGTACACTTTGGCGGCAGCTTTGGGGCTCTTGACCCCGAAAAACCTCGGTTTTGCCGAAAAAGTTCCGGATTATGAAAGGGCCATTGCGGCCGTTCGTCGCAATATTCTTGGAACAGATGTGGATAGTCTTCGGTAAAGGTGTAAATCCTGCTTTGACAACAGGTTAGCATTAGGCCAAACTACCAGCCGATATGACTTTTTAAGGAATCAACTCCGCATGGCCGGCAATAAACCAGAGCAGGAACCGTCAATCGAGGAAATCCTTGCCTCCATCCGTCAGATTATTTCGGATGACGAGGAGCCACGCCAAGCTGGCGAGATTGAGATTCCCAAAGACGAAAAATTCGAAATACCCGTTTACCAGCCCGAACCAAAGAAGGAGGAGGCTCCTCGCCCCTCTTTTGCTGAGGTTTTGGAATTGACCAACGAAATTCGGGATGATGAGGAGAAAGTACTTTCCTATGGAGAGGAAGATCATTTCACTATTCCTGTTGCAGAATACACGCCTCCCCCTGAACCACCAGCTAGGAAATCTGATCTTGATTTGTCAGTGAAGGAACCGGCAGCTCGTAAGTCTGATCTTGACCTGTCGGCCTCTCAAGGTGACATTGATTCTCTTTTCACCGCTCCGGCGGCAGCGGCGACAGCCGAGGCTTTTTCGCGTCTGGTTGGGAATATTCCCATTGAACGCGCAGAAAATAAAACCTTGTATGCTGATGGGCGGATTACGCTTGAAGACATTACCAAGGATCTGTTGCGGCCAATGCTTCGCCAGTGGATTGACGACAATGTTCCTCGCATTGTTGAGCGGCTTGTTGAAAAAGAGCTGGAGAAACTTGCGCGGCAAGCAAGGGATTGATCCTTATTTATTCCATAGATTTGGTTGAATATTTAGGTGGGGCAGGGTAGAAATAAGACTGTCTCCCAATTCATGCCCGATGGAAAATGCTCTTATGCTCGACAAAACTTTTGACCACACGCAAATTGAAAAACATCATTACCAGAAATGGGAGGCATCGGGTCTTTTTGCGGCCCATCCGGAAAGCAACAAACCTGCTTACTGTATCATGATCCCCCCGCCCAATGTGACGGGGAGTTTGCACATGGGTCACGCTCTTAACAACACGCTGCAGGATGCCTTAATTCGGTATCACCGGATGCGCGGGTACGACACTCTCTGGCAACCCGGGACAGATCACGCTGGTATTGCAACCCAAATGGTTGTGGAGCGGAAGTTAGCGGCGGAAGGCTCTCCGACTCGTCAACAAATGGGACGAGAAGAATTTGTCAAAAAGGTCTGGGAATGGAAGGCTTATTCAGGCGGGACAATTACCAACCAACTCCGCCGCCTTGGAACCACTCCTGATTGGTCGCGGGAACGCTTTACGATGGACGAAGGAATGTCGAAGGCAGTCCTGAAAGTTTTCGTGCAGCTTTACAAGGAAGGATTTATTTATAAAGACAATCGTCTCGTTAACTGGGACTGTAAACTTCACACGGCCATTTCGGATCTTGAAGTGGTGCAGCGCGAAGTCAAAGGCAGTATGTGGTACATCAACTATCCAATTGAAGGACAGGAAGAACGCTTTATCACTATTGCTACAACACGGCCTGAAACCATGCTGGGGGATACGGGTGTCGCGGTCCATCCAGAGGATGAGCGTTATCAGGATTTGATCGGCAAGTTTGCTATTTTGCCTGTTATTGGA
>CAYZAR010000156.1:0-4174 GCA_964476455.1 uncultured Micavibrio sp. | reverse complement strand
GAATATCACCGTTCGGAGCAACAATATCCCCGATTCCACCCAGTTCCGCAGCACGAACAGGAACCCGTTCAAGGTTACGGTTTTCAAAGAGAATTCGTTCAATCTGGCGTTCCCCTTCATCTTTTTGCAAGGAACATGTGCAGTAAACGAGGATTCCATCAGGGGCAAGCATGGAAATAGCGTTATCAAGCAACCTTGCCTGTAAATCAACCAATGATGTCATATCCGACGGAGATTTAAGCCAAGGAACATCAGGATTGCGGCGAATAGTCCCTGTTGCAGAACACGGCGCATCAAGCAGAACAAAAGAGACTTGTTCACGAGGCTTCCAAACAGCAGCATCTGCAATCTCAGTTCGCACAGCACGATCAAGGCGCAATCGGCGCATATTTTCCTGCAAGCGGGTAACGCGCAAGGCAGAGCGATCTACCGAGATAACCTGCGCTCCTTGCGCTGCAAGCTGCGATGTTTTTCCACCCGGGGCCGCACATAAATCTACCACCACTTGCCCTTCAATATTTCCAAACAACTGTGCCGGAATAGCCGCTGACGCATCTTGGACCCACCACATCCCATCTTCGAACCCGGGCAAATCCTGAACCATTTTTGCATTGGTCAAACGCAAAGTTCCAGTTGGTAAAATTTGTGCCTGTAAGAGTTCTGCCCAATGCGCTGCTTGTTCAGGATGTTTGAGAGTCAGATCAAGCGGAGGCTCATTCAAGTTGGCAAGAGAAATATCTATCGCGTGTTTAAGCCCAAAATCAGCAATCCATATTTTGAGTAACCATTCGGGAGTTCCCAGCCTAGCAACATCTTGGCGCGTGGTCCAATTCTTACCTTCAGCCGCTACGCGGCGCAAGATAGCGTTGACAAACCCCTTCATCCGCGTGTGACCTTCGCTTTCAACCAGTTGAACCGACGTGTTCACAGCCGCATGATCGGGAACGTGCATAAAAATCAACTGAACAACCCCCAGCCGCATAATATACTCAAGGATCGGGGGACTAAGGGGTTGGTCAGGACGAGACAAAGCGCGGCGGATCAAATCATCAATTTGGCCAAGCCTCCGCACAGTAGTGGTCACCATCATTTTAACAAAAGCGCGATCCCTCTGGTTCAGTTCGGCATAGTCCCGACTTTCCTCAAACACCTGATCTAGGTTGTGTTTTTTGATAAAAAGCTGCTGAAGCAGCCGCAAAGCTACTTTCCGAGCCTGTAACATCTCGCCAGCTGGCACAGAAGCGTCAAGGAGATCCAAAGAAGGGGGCAAAAGTTCTTGAGTCATTACTCTGTTGTTTTACCGCATATTTATTCGCCTGTAAATTGCTGGCATGGCTGGAAAAGTTTGTATTATAGCTAAACGAGGTAACCCGCTTTGCTCTACTCGCGCTGCAAGGCCCATTTAATTTGAAGATCCTTGGTCTTCAAATCGCTGCTTATAACGATTTGCCATGTTTTTTGAGGCTTGGCCCCGTTTCCCAAATAAATACTATTCTCGAGCGAGATTGTTCCCCCTACAGCATAAAATTTCCATCCCGTCCCGCCTGGCAGCCGCAAAGAAATTTCCTGCCCTTCCTTATTTAGGGACAAGAGGACCCGAGGATGAAGATGAAATCGAACAGCAACAGCCCGTGAGGTTTCCTTCGAAATTTCTTCTCCAGATTTGACCGTCAAGGTTTCTTCTCCACGCAGATCATGCCCTTGATCAGACAAGTATAATCTCCGCCTATGCGTAATCCCGCAAGGAATTTGCCATGATGCGTCCAGCAAGCAAGAATCGCGCGTTTCTGTACGAGAGCAAAAAATCGGCTCCTTTCCTCGCCCAAGAGAACCGTTGGAATCGAAATCGCATACAGACAACCCATCAATGGTCAAAGCGTTATGCGCCGCAGTATGGCGAAGAACTTTCTGCCATTCAGGAACCGTTGGATGCCCGCCGCAATTGGTAAAAACGCGCTCCTTCCCAAAGGCAAATTCAAAAGACAAGGGCGAAGCATGGCCAGTTTGGTCAAACGAAGAGGGAACAGACATACCACAATCAAATAAAAGTAAACCTCGCCCCAAAGATACTCTTTCAAATCCCGCTTGAGGCAAGGACCTTGGGGGTTTTCCGGGAACAGGAATTTGACTTTGAATAGCATCAAGACGGATAACATTTCCTTCTTGCCCACCATGAAATAATCCCAGTTTTTTGTCTGCATAGCGGAAAAACCGCAAGGCATTTCCCGAACGCAAAATGGCTTCCTTCATCACGCCGGGGACAGGCAGGTTTGAACGATTCAAAGCATAGCGTAAATTAAGCAATATTTGGCAAAATTCGGCCAGTTGTTCAGGAGATCGAGAAATATGGCTTCCATCCTCAAGAAGCTGCTTGGGAATCTCGGGCAAAATAATTTGGAATCCCTGCAAAACCCATGCATCCCGCCCGGGGAGAGAAAGCCCAGCATACACCAATCCCTTGGCTGCTCGTAGAAGAGGTATCCCCGTTAGAGACCCTGGCAAGTTACGCGAAAGGTGACGAGCTTGACGAACCAACGAAGAAAAGTATTTCTGTTGAAAGTTTTCATCAGCACTACCACAGAAGAAGTCAAATAAAACAAGCCACATCGATAGTCTATCGCCAATAAGATCAGCACGCCATACGTCAGGCTCCCAGCGATCATGGGAATCTATCCAGCTATCAACGAGGTAACGAGCCAGCTTGCGTGGTGCATCTCCGCCTAAGGCACGCAAATCTCGCAGCCACGAAAATCCATGCGCATAATCGTGCCAATGGACAACACCTCGCACATCCTCCCACAAATGCTGATCGTAAGATAGGGTAGCCCCCGCATAAGAAAGAACCCCACGACACATAGAACGGCCAATTTCCGATTGACCTGGCCAAGGATCAACTAGCTTGACCACCAAGTAATTGGGCAAAGACCCAGAAGATAATAACCAGTTATAAAATGGGGAGCCACAAGCCGCGCTCGCAGCTTGGCGACGGACACCTTCGAAAAACAAAAACGGCTTTAAGGCAAGTTCGCTCAAGGTGAAGACCCCTTACCACCCCGTAAAGAGGAGATAGCCGCCGCATAACTCTCTGGCCCATTCTTAAAGATCGCAGTTCCTGCGACTAGGACATTAACCCCCGCCTTCCGAAGAGTTTCTGCATTCTCAAGGGTCACCCCTCCATCAACTTCCAGATCAACCGGACGACCTGTAGCCTCTATCAAACGCCGAGCCTCTTCAATTTTGTTCAACAAGGGAAGAAATGCCTGCCCACCAAACCCGGGGTTAACTGTCATAATCAAAACCAAGTCAACCAGACCCATAACTTCGCGAATCATTTCAATGGGCGTTGCAGGATTGAGGGCCACGCCCGCCTTCTTACCAAGAGCTTTAATCGTTTGCAGCGATCGGTGCAAATGGGGGCCAGCTTCAGGATGAACTGTTAGAATATCTGCCCCAGCATCGGCAAAATCCTTTAGGAAAGGATCTACCGGAGAGATCATCAAATGCACATCAAACACTTTGGCAGTCAGTGGCCGAATTGCCTTAACCACGCTTGGGCCAATAGTTAAATTGGGAACAAAATGCCCATCCATAACATCAACGTGAATATAGTCCGCTCCCGCACGATCAAGGGCGCAGATTTCCTCGCCAAGCCGCGAAAAATCAGCAGAAAGAATCGAAGGGGCGATCCGAATGGACTGAATGGACATAATAAATATAATTGAAAAAGGAAAGGACGGTCTTCATCTAGTTATAAAATAAGGAGAATCAGCAACGCAAGCAAATTTGTGCCTTGCCAGAAATATTTATCTCCGCATTTTTATTAAAACTGCCCTCTTTACCCCAGATTGCAGCTCACAGGCACAGCGTAAAGGTCATAATCATCAGCATCTTCCACTTCGACTTCAACAATGTCTCCTTGGGAAAAACCTTGGGCATCACGCAGCAACACCTTGCCGTCAATCTCTGGCGCGTCTCCCATAGATCGCGCATCCGCTCCACCCTCGTCATCAACCTCATCAATAATGACCGAGAGTGTCTGACCAATTTTGGCTTGCAACCGCTCATCGCTCACCTGACGCTGAATTTCCATGAACCGTTCCCAGCGTTCCTGTTTTACCTCTTCCGGTACATGGCTTGGTAAGTCGTTTGAGACAGCCCCCGCCACGTTCTCGTA
>CAYZAR010000155.1:0-4187 GCA_964476455.1 uncultured Micavibrio sp. | reverse complement strand
ATCCTCCTTATCTTCTTCAGTTAGCTTTCGATCGGGAATGAGGGTCGGGATCATCTCCTCTTCATCCTCCATGACCTCAACACAGAGGTGGCCGAACCGTATCGGTTCAATGGGGGTGATCTTTGGAAGATCGAGGGAGAATTTTGCGAGATCGGTGAGTTCCTGCATCTGACGGTATGACTCCGTGATTTCGTGCCATGGCAGCACATTACTGATTCGCGCTGCTGCCTCCGCCACACCAGTCAATGCATGTGTAGCAGACTGCATCTTTTGGAATGATGCCGTAATTTCCTCTAAATGTAATGTTTTACTAATTCCTGCCGTCGCTTCTCCTACGCTAGTCAATGCGTATGCGGCGGCTTGAAAACTGGCTTTATGGTCGTCAAAAAAACTCTGAATCCGCTTTTGCGATTCAAGATGCGGGGCGAGCATGGTTTCCATCTCTTCGTGGAGAAGTTCGACGGCCGTCAAGTTCGTCAAATCTAGATATTTCGTCATATACTCATCTCATCTGGGACAAAATTACCAGAAAATGGGAGGGTTTGAAAGGTTGGTAGTGCAAAAGAACTCTATTGTAGTTTTGCTCGATTACCGCTATTTTCCTTTCTGCAGCGGAGTTTTCACGCTAGCCTGTTACCCCGTCATTAATTCCAAATAGAACCCCGTGTGCTGAGCAAGTCGAATTTCATGCAGTTTACACGCTGCACGTGCGAGCTGTGGCTATATAAACAACGACCCGACTTGGCTCCGCCTACCGATGCGGCTCTCCAGCGAATTCTGGACGAGGGAAACGTTATCGATCTCTGGGCACAAAAACTCTTTCCTAAGGGAGTTGCTATTGATGGCTTTGGCAAGCCAGCCGCAGAGGCTACCAAGAAAGTTATCGCGAGCGGGGCAGACATTCTGCTTCAACCAACTTTCATGACTAGCAAGATTTCATGCCGTTGCGACATCCTTGCAAAGAATGGGGACGGCACATGGAATATTTATGAAGTCAAAAGCTCCACCTCTCCAAAGGAAGAGCACATTTTTGATGTCGCCTTTCAACGCACCTGCTTACAGGATGCGGGCATTCGTATCTCTCGCACATTCCTCGTGCACGTAAATAACTCCTACGTGAAAGACGGTCCAATTGAGCCCGAAAAACTTTTCACCATCGTCGACATTACCCGAGAAGTTGAAAACGTCATGCCGGTCGCCGCAAAAGAGATCCCTCGTGCACTTGAAGTACTTAATTGGGACATGAACCCGAGTCTCCAGCTTCTCATGACCTGCAGGAACCCACAGGAATGCGAATTCCTGCCGTACTACTGGTCTGAGTTGTCCGAAGCGTATACGCAGTTCATCGCAGCGTCGCTCCCAAAAGATAGGCTCATCGCATTTCTCGAGCGTGGTCTCCTGAAGCCAAGTCAAGTACCGGCGGACATCATGGCTGAGCTCCACGATGTTAAAATCCCGTCATCAGAACCAACGGAGCCGATCATCGCTATCGATAAGGGAGCCCTCCAATCGGAGCTGAATGGCCTTCAGTACCCTCTCTATTTCCTCGATTACGAGACATACTTTCCAGCCGTGCCACTCTTTGATGGCTACCGACCGTACCAACATGCGGTATTTCAGTATTCGGTTCACATCATGCACGAACCGGGCGCGGAGCTAGAAGACTACTGTTTTATTGCAGATGAGTTAGCCGATCCTGCACCTGCCCTTGCAGCATTCCTACGAGGTCACATCGGAGACAAGGGCTCGGTTATCGTCTGGAATGCCCGCTTTGAGGCCTCACGCAATGAAGAAATGGCCCGAATGCTCCCCGTGTATGCTGATTTCTTGCGATCCCTCAATGAACGCATGTATGACCTCATGATGGTCGTGAAAAAGGGCTATTATGTCGATTCTCGATTTGGTGGCAGCGCTTCCATCAAAAAAGTACTTCCGGTGATGTGCCCTGAACTTTCATACAAAGAACTCGCTATTCAGGAAGGTGGTACAGCTTCCGCGAGTTGGGCAATCCTTACCGATCCCGCTACATCGCCCGAACGAAAAGCGCAACTCAAAAGGGATATGCTTGCGTACTGCGGTTTGGATACCTTCGCAATGGTTGCAATCTATAACAAGTTTTCGGCACTTATAGCCGATTAACGAGAGGTCTGAAATGTAAAACACGGCCATTTTGGACCGTGTTTTACTTCTAGACGATCTGTTTTATTCGGCGGATAAGCTCTGTACTTTAGCAACGATTTCATCAGCTATCTCATTCGGTCGTTCCGCCCAGTCACTTGACCAGATCCTATGCATTTTCCATCCCAGATTCTCAAGGTGCTCCTGTCGAAGGCGGTCATTCAGGCGTGCGGAATAGCTTGAGTGATAGGTAGCGCCGTCGCATTCCACCCCCAATACATAGCGGCTCTGATCCTTGGGATGGACGATGCCAAGATCGATACGGTAGTTAGATACTCCAACCTGAGGATGAACGTTCAGACCACGCGCCACCAACGCATTCATGATTGTTTGTTCGAATTCGTTCTCCGTTTCAGACTCTTGCATGCGGCCAACCTGTGCCTCAAGTGCAGAGATACCACGCTCCGAATACTCTAAGAATTTACGGAGCATCATGCGGCCACGCGATACGTCACCTTCGTCGATTTTTACATCCTCCGCCCTCATCGACGAGACGCAAATCATTTGCACCTTTGCACGAGTAACGGCGACATTAAGGCGACGGTATCCGTCTCTTGAGTTGAGGGGACCGAAGCGCTGGGCTACTTTGCCACCAGCTTTTTCCGGACCATAACCAACCGAAAGAATAATTCTGTCCCGTTCGTCACCTTGGACATTCTCAAGGTTCTTAATGAAGAACGGCTCGTCTACGTCTCGCTCTTCATCAAGAAGAATTTCAGCCTCTGCATTGCCGCGAACGAGCTCGAGGACAGCGTCACGGATAGCCACCTCCTGTCTTCTACTGAAGGCGATAACGCCCAAAGACTGCTCTGGATGCCTTACAGCCTCTTCAATGCAGATTCTGGCAACCTCCTTGGCCTCAATCGTGTTCATCTGGTCGCTAAATACACCGTCCTCCACATATACAAACTTCACGGCTTCAGAGGACCGTCTTGGGTTGGGGGAGGTGATGAGACGATTCTCATATACGAAGTTATTAGAGAATGCGATCAACTCCTCGTACCGGCTTCGGTAATGGAAGTTAAGCGTAGCCCTTGCGGCACCGGTGAACACCGTACTGAGTGAACTCAAGATATCTAGCGCCACCTCTTCCTCCTCATCTTCCTCTTGAACGTCAGAGGTGAAGAAGAAGCTTGTCGGCGGCAGCTGATGCTCATCGCCAAATGCAATGATCTGTTTCGCCCTCGCAAGTGCCGGGAGCGAGTGTTCAACGCGAAGCTGGGAAGATTCATCGAAGACTACGTAATCAAACTTTATCGATGAACCCCCGAGAGACGCGCTTACAGCGGATGGGCTCATCATCCAGATCGGCTTAGCGGTTTGAAGGTATTTTGCGGTTGGAGCGTCGGAAACAAGCGATCGTAGAGGCTTGAGCTGTCGTTTCTTTCCCGCCTCGTGTCGTAATGTTGCTGAGGGCACCGTGTACTTATCCGATCGGCAAATAGCGGAAAGAATACGTGCATGGTTGAGCCCTAATACTTGAGTATCAAGTTCACGGAATCTGGAAGAAGCCTCTTTTAGCTCGTCGGGACTGAGGATCTGCAAGCCTGATTCCTTCGCGGCATTTAACCAAGTCTGCCAATACGAATAGACAAATGAGGGCATGACGAGATTCGGCTCAAGAACAACAACTTTCTCGACAAACCATGCAAGCTGCAACTTCTGGGCTTTTTCGAGAAATACTTTATACGCCTGCCAGTCCTTAAATCCAGAGATATCGCTTAAGATATCATCCAGCCAAATGTTGGCTTGGCCGATATGAATTCTCTCAAGAGCCGTGGCGTCAAACTCTTCTACAAAACCATGAATACCCTCCGCAGCGCGTTGTGCATCTTTCTTAAAATCTGCATTTTTTAGTAGCCCAAGCAGGCCCTTAACTTCTCCCAAAGGTGTTTCGACAAAATCAATCCCTGCCATCGCCAGCTTCTCGCTAATACGCCTTATTTCTTCGCAGGACGAGACGACCTTTTGGGTATCGCCAACTTGGTGAATATCACCAAGTTTTTGCC
>CAYZAR010000154.1:0-4235 GCA_964476455.1 uncultured Micavibrio sp. | reverse complement strand
GGCTCGTCGCCTGTCTCGAGAAGAACACAACGCAGATGCCATTCATGGCGATTTGCGGCAAGGTCAGAGAGACCGCGTTATTCGTTTGTTTCGTGAAAAAGAATGCCGGATCTTGGTTGCCACGGATGTGGCGGCGCGGGGGCTTGATATTCCTCATATTGAAACGGTTATCAACTATGACCTTCCACAATGTCCAGAAGATTACATCCACCGAGTTGGTCGGACAGCGCGGAACGGAGCGGAAGGCGAAGCGATTTGTTTGATTGCTCCTATGGATCGCGCGAAATGGAACGCTATTGATCGTCTTATCAATCCCGATAGCCGCTCCAAAGGCGAGCGATTTGATTCGGGCCGCGAAGGTGGAAATCGTCGTGGTAGCGGCGGCCATAAATTTGGCGGGGCACCACGCACCGGAAAATTTGGTTTCAAGATCAAAGATAAACCTGAAGGGGGCCGGTCTTCTTACGGAGATCGTTCTTCCTCTGGGGAAAATCGTGGATTTGCGAAGAGCGGGTTTTCCCGTCCAGCCCCTCGTCGTGAGGGAGGAGATTGGACTCCGGTTGAACGCAATGAGAACACTCCACCACGTAGTGCAGACTCTGGAGATCGCCGTGATTTCAAACCTCGTTTCGGTAGTGGGGATCGCAAACCTGAAGGACGCAGATTTGAAGGGTCTCGCCCAGAAGGAGACCGCCCAGCTCGTTCTTACAGTCCACGCCCTGAAGGGGGAAATAGCGAACGGCCTTTCGTTAAGAAATTTGGCAATGATGATCGCAAAAAATCCTTTGGAGACAAGCCATTCTTCAAAGATGGACAGAAAAAAGACTGGAGTCCGAAAAAACCAGAAGGACGTAAATTTGATACCCCGCGTTCCGAAGGGGATCGTTCTTCCCGTCCAGATCGCTCATACAGCCCGCGCCCTGAAGGGGGAAATAGCGAACGGCCTTTCGTCAAGAAATTTGGCAGTGATGACCGCAAAAAATCCTTTGGGGAAAAGCCCTTCTTCAAAGATGGACCGAAAAAAGATTTCGTCAAAAAAGACGGGGTCAAAAAAGATTGGAGTAAGAAACCTGAAGGCCGTTCCGATGCCCCTGCTTCTGGTGGGAAAAAGTTCTTTGGTGACAAGACCAATTCTCGAACCGGACCAAGCCGAGGCCCTTCTCGTCCTCGCCGGACGGCAGCTTAAGAGTTATCAAAAAAGCCCCAAATCGGGGCTTTTTTTTATAGTTTTTTGTGTCGCCAACAGGAAACGACATGATCGTTGACCATTCCGATTGCTTGCTTATAAGCGTACATAATTGTGCTGCCGACAAAGCTCATTCCTCGTTTCTTGAGATCTTTAGAGAGGGCATCGCTGATTGCCGTTGAGGCTGGAATGTCAGAAAGGCGTTCCCAGTGATTTTTAATGGGGGCTCCGTTTGTAAAACGCCATAAATAGTCGTTAAACGAACCAAACTCTTTTTGAATAGCAAGAAAAACCAGCGCGTTTTTTCGTGCCGAAAATACCTTAAGCCGGTTGCGAATGATTCCCTCGTCTTGCAGCAAAGACTCCAATTCATCATCGCTCATTTTGGCAACTTTTCGGGGGTCAAATTGGTGAAAGGCTTTGCGGTATCCATGTCTTTTTTTCAGGATGGTTTCCCAATTAAGGCCTGCCTGAGCACCCTCAAGGATAAGCATTTCAAACAAATGTTGGTCGTTATGGGAGGGAATCCCCCACTCTTCGTCATGGTAATGCTCGTAATGGGGTTTGTTTTCACCAACCCAGCCACAGCGGATTTTTTCTTTGGTCATACGGCTTCCTATTTGAAAACTTTGCATTCTCCGCCTACTCTAAGGTAAGGTCATGGCAAAAGGAATAGATGATGAGTTTAACATCCCATGCTGATAAATTTTCGGCTCCCCGTCGAGATCGGGACGGGAGAATTGCCCTGATTGGCTTAACGCCTGATGAAATGCAGTTGGTGATGGCTCACCATGGCTTACCGAAGTTTCGGGCTAAGCAGGTTTCCCATTGGATTTATAAGCGGGGGGTGCGGAGTTTTGACCAAATGATCAACCTTCCCAAGGAAATGCGCGGGTTGCTTGATGAACACTACACGATTGATCGGGCACGAGTGGTTACTGAGCAAACCTCGTCAGACGGCACGATAAAATGGCTTTTGGCCATGTCGGATGGGCAAGAAGTTGAGACTGTTTTTATCCCCGATAAAGAGCGGGCGACGCTTTGTGTGTCTTCACAGGTTGGATGTACGCTCACGTGTAAATTTTGCCATACGGGAACGCAGCCTTTGGTGCGGAACTTAGGACCACATGAAATACTGCAGCAAATTATTCACGCGCGAGACGTTCTTGGTGAATGGCCCGATGTCGGAGAATCGACTACCAAAGATGCTGGAGATGGCCGAGAACTAACCAATATTGTGATGATGGGGATGGGTGAGCCTCTCTATAACTACGATAATGTTGCGGCAGCTCTTGGTATTTGCATGGATGAGGAAGGGCTGGGACTGTCCAAACGTCGTATCACGCTCTCGACTTCGGGGGTTGTGCCGCAAATTATCCAATGTGGCGAGGAGTTGGGCGTTAATCTGGCAATTTCATTGCACGCGACGACCGATGAACAACGCTCTGCTCTTATGCCGATTAATAATAAATACCCTTTGGACGATTTGCTAGAGGCGTGCCGCAACTATCCCGGGACATCTTCCATCCGGCGGATTACTTTCGAGTATGTGATGCTGAACGGTGTAAACGACAGCGATGAGGATGCTGTGCGCCTCACAAAATTGCTGCGGGATATCCCTTGCAAAATCAACCTTATTCCGTTCAATAAATGGGATGGGGCTGCGTTTGAGTGTTCCTCAAAAAACCGCATTGAGTCATTTGCCAGAATTCTTGAAAATGCGGGATATGATGCGCCTATTCGCCGTCCGCGAGGGCGTGATATTTTGGCGGCTTGCGGTCAGCTTAAGTCAGAAAGCCTGCGTGAACGTAAAACAGCGCATGAAAATGAAGACTCAAAATAAATGGTTTCTTCCTCTGTTTTTTTGCAGCATATATCCTATATCGTGTGCTTGTCATTTTCTAATCAGGAGACTCCCTAATGATCCGTTCTGTTGTTTTATTTAGTGCATTGGCTTTGGTGACAGCTCCTTTTGCTTCGGCAGAGGCTGCGGAGACCTACACATTTGACCCCTTTCATACCAATCTAACGTGGAGTGCGAATCACTTTGGATTTTCGAATCCATCGGGGAAGTTTGCAACAGTGACCGGAACAGTGACGCTGGATGAAGCTAAGCCTGAAGCTTCGATGGTTGATGTGACTGTCAAAACCGGAAGCGTAGTAACAGGAATTGATCTGTTTAATGAACACCTGGTTAGCGAGAAATTCTTTGATTCTGCAAAGTTTCCAACTGCAACATTCCGCAGTTCCAAGGTCAAACTAACTGGCAAAGATACAGCCACTGTTACGGGGGATTTGACACTTTTGGGGGTGTCTAAACCAGCCGTTCTGGATGTAAAGTTGAACAAAATCGGGGAAAATCCGATCAGCAAGTTAAAAACCGCAGGGTTTAGTGCGAAGGGCGTGATTAAACGCTCGGAATACGGGATGAACTATGCTTTGCCTAATGTATCGGACGAGGTGCAAATCATCATCGAGGCCGAAGCCAATATTCAGCCAGAAACCAATAAATAATAGGGGTTATCATGTCAAAAGTTGCAGTTGTTTACCACTCAGGATACGGCCACACTACGGTTGTGGCGGAAGCAGTAGCAAAAGGGGCGGAAAAGGCTGGCGCACAAACCAGTCTTATTAAAGTTGCAGCAGATGGTGCTATTTCCGAAGCTGATTGGATCAGTCTTGATATGGCTGACGCAATCATTTTTGGAGCTCCAACTTACATGGGTTCGGCTTCTGGTCCTTTTAAGGTCTTTATGGATGCAACGTCCAAAGCATGGTTCGCGCAGAAGTGGAAAGACAAATTAGCCGGAGGCTTCACAGTTTCCCATTCTTTGAGCGGTGATAAGCTGGCAACTTTGCAGCAATTCTCGGTTTTGGCTGCCCAGCATGGGATGATTTGGGTCAGTACTGGAATGTTGCCTGGGGAGTCTGAGATTCCTCACCATCGTGCGCCGGAGACGATTAACCGGATCGGGAGTTCCTTGGGCGTTATGGCACAGGCTGAAAATTCTGCTCCCGACCAAACCCCTCCGAGTGGGGACCTAAAAAC
>CAYZAR010000153.1:0-4240 GCA_964476455.1 uncultured Micavibrio sp. | reverse complement strand
GTTTTGCACTGGCTATGTTAACTGGAGTATTGTGTATTTATATTGTGCTGGTCTTATTATTTAAAGATTTTCTTCAGCCCGTTACGATTCTTGCTGCTTTGCCCTTATCGCTCGGGGGAGCGTTTTTAGGTTTGCTTATCGCTCAAAAAAGTTTTTCTATGCCCTCGTTAATCGGGCTTATTATGCTAATGGGTATCGCAACCAAAAATTCCATCTTACTGGTGGAATATGCCATTGTGGCTCGCCGCGATTTGAAAATGAATCGTTGGGATGCATTAATAGACGCCTGTCACAAACGTGCCCGACCTATCGTGATGACGACGATTGCCATGGGAGCAGGAATGCTACCTATTGCTATAGGGTGGGGTTCTGCTGACCCATCTTTCCGCTCCCCAATGGCAGTGGCTGTGATCGGAGGGCTGATTACCTCCACCTTTTTAAGTTTGCTAGTCATTCCAGTAGTCTTTACTTATATAGATGATGTATTAGGAGTGTTCAAGCGCTTCTGGACACGAGGCAATGCAACTTAAAACCAGGGGGCTAAAATTATTGATACTGCTGTTTCTCGCTGTTTTATTTTTCCCAACAGTACAGGCAAGAATGGAACAAGTAGTTACAGAACGCGCTATTGTGCAATCTTTACAAATCTCGGGTTTAAACATCACTTATCTGAGTGGTAAAAATGCGGACAGGCAAACCCCTGTTTTCAACATGAGTATAGGTGAAATTACCGTTGAAAATACCAACCCTCACCCGGTCAACTTACGTTGGGCGTCATGAAGGAAGGGGTGCGCGAATACAATGGACATTCGAAACAAATCATGGTGGTGGTGCAGTGGCAAATAACTTTAAGAGCGATGATAGCTTCCTGAGAAAACTCGCCGTCGGTGCTGCTGGCACAAATTCAACAATCAGCCGACTGAAAACTATGGGTTTCAATCCCATAGAACTTGAGCGTGGTTCCACAGGCTTCAAAATATGGAAAAAGATCAAGATCAAGCGGGTACGGGTTCCTGACATTCTATGTTTGAACACAGGCATACGTTTCGAGTCCCGTGGCAAGACAAAGCTTGAAATATCAATGTCTCATTCCCTCAATGACCCGAAACGGGCTTGGGACGCGGGCATGCGTGACGACGACCTTGTTTCGATCGTTGTCTTTGAGCAAAACGACGATTCCCCGATAGATTTGAAACAAATCTCACCCGTTCACTTCGTCAGCGTTCGCGAAATGCGAAAGGCATTCGCCGCAGGACAGGTATCCATCACTCAGCCGAAAGGGGTTGAAGAAGGTTCTGAAATCCGAGTGATGTGGACATGTGCTGCCGCGAACCAGCGATCAGTTGTTCTATCAGTGGAACTGGGAAGAGTCAGCCTAACTCCTATTCCAGAGGGGCGGCGACAATCCATCCAGTTGAGCCGGAGCAAAGGCAAGATAACTTTGCTGCCACAGGCCAAAGCTAGTGAAACCGTCGAGGCAAATCAAATAGTCGCAGCAGTCGTTCCCGTGAGCACCGTGCTCCAGTGTCCCGCGTCGGTCAGCGAAGCCTATTTCGTTGACAAGCTCGCGAGTGTCAACCTGAGCGAACGGTATGCCGCAGCAAAAGCACTGCGGTACAGAGGCTATACGACTGCCAAACCGGTGCTCGAATCAAGAATGACCGATGCGGATGAAGACATTTACGTCCAACTCGAGGCTGCTGCTGCCCTGGCCGCATATGACGATCCGAACGGCTGGAAGTTCATTGAGAACAAGCTGCGCAGTGCGGCCATGATGGTTCCCCTTGAGACACAGCTTGAAGCGGTTATCGTTGCATCCGAAATGCCCAAGAGCCGGAGCGAACAGCTACTAATCCAAGTCTTGCAGGACTCAGAACGTGATGATGAACTGCGCGCTGGAGCAGCATGGGCGCTTGGTCAGTTCGTCACAGCCACTTCTGCGACTGCACTGGTTGATACATTCAATTCAAGCCCTTTGGAGATCAAGGTCGAAGCTGCTCGCGCACTTCTGCGGATTGCCGAGCCGCAAACCCCTCACTTGATTGATCTCCTGAAAAGAGGCGACCCTGCCAAGCGCGACGGCATATCATGGGTACTCGCTCGAACTGGCAAATTTAATCCATCAGACATGATCGTCGGAGCGGATGAGAACCTTAGAAAATGGATGAGTTACATCGTTGGCTATGGCAAAGAAAAGTTTGTTCAGTGCGATGTTGAGGCAATCTGTAAAGCAGACCCGGAAGTTTATTTCGCCGCGAGTGTGTTGTGGCAGATCGTGGCAAGCTGGGTCAACGACCTAAGGGAATACTGATATGCAGAGCAAACCGCTTTACCACACTCCCAACGGGCAAGCCTATGTCGGAGACTCGCTTAAGCTTCTTGCAGAATTACCCGACGCCAGCATCGATCTGGTCATGACATCACCGCCGTTTGCACTTCGGCGCCAAAAAACCTATGGCAATGTTGAGGAAACGGAGTACGTGCAATGGATTAAACCATTCGGCAAAGAAGTCTTTCGCGTTCTCAAGGACAGTGGGAGCTTCGTTCTCGACTTAGGGGGAGCATATCGTTCTGGAATGCCGTCCCGCTCTCTGTATAACTTCCGCGTACTTTTAGCTTTTTGCGACGAGATCGGATTTCATCTAGCCGAAGATTTCTATTGGTTCAATCCGGCGAAATTGCCTTCGCCGATCGAATGGGTAAACAAACGAAAAATTAGAGCAAAGGATTCTGTGAATACAGTGTGGTGGTTTAGTAAGACAGAGTTCCCCAAATCCGACGTTCGAAAAGTGCTGGCCCCGTACTCTGATCGGATGAAGAAATTGATCGAAGACCCAGAGAGTTTCTACACGCCGAAGAAACGACCATCTGGTCATGATATTAGCGCTGGGTTTGGCAAGGATAATGGAGGAGCAATTCCTTCCAACCTTCTCTCTATACCGAACACCGACAGCAATTCCAGCTATCTCCGGCTCTGTAAGGAACTTGGACTTGAACGCCATCCGGCTCGATTCCCTTCGGAGCTTCCTGCATTTTTTATCAAGATGCTCACTGATGATGACGATGTTGTTCTTGACATTTTTGGCGGATCAAATACGACCGGATTTACCGCTGAAGCCCTAAAGCGGAAGTGGCTAACTTTTGAGTTGAACAAGGAGTACCTTGCTTCGTCTGCATTTCGGTTTCTTGAGGGGAATAGTGCCGAGGTTGTGAAGCGAGTATTTGGAGAGTTGAATGACAGTCATGCCAATTTCTTTATTGGTGAAACAGTCTGCGAATTAGACTCAGCAAAAAAAGCAAAGTCGAAAGGTGAATCTCAGGGTCAAGGAGTACTGTTTCTTTCCTTGGCTGACGCGAGGTGGCCAGTCTGGCAGGAAGACGCCCAACAAATCGTTCCAGCGGACGCTCGAAAAGCCGCACGCCGCTGAACTCAGACGATATACCCCTGAAGAGATTTTTTTCACTGGACATCGTTTCGAGTTTGGCACTCTCATCAAAAATGTTTATGTAGAGCCCCCAGTTCATCCGATTGTTAGGGCAGGGTCAAATAACTTAATCACTTTCAATTTACCGCCTGGGGGAAAAATCTACATTAGCAGGTGGGATTTGATGGCCTTATTTCAGCAGCTTGCTCGTCAATATTTTCTGGATGGAAGAGTTTGTAGTCGCTTTGAAAGTACAGTATGGATAGAGGCTCAAGCATATCCCTTAAAATTTGGCCCGCATTGCTTCACAGTTGATCTGCAAAGAGATTGGGAAGCAGAAGAAAAACGGTACTTGCAGTTCTTTTTGGATAGAGATAAGGCACGCTAAGAATTAGCAGTTTTCATTTTCCTTATACTTCCTAAGTTGAGAGAGTTCTTAAAAACACTTGCTAGCCCCTACATTTAATGTATAGCCTCAAACACTCTCTTTACTTTTTGATTTAAAACAAGTTTTTATTTCTCTAAAATCAGCCTTGTACATAAAACTGATTTCATATGGCCTCAAAAGTAAATTCTTATAGCGAATCCTCTATTAAAGTGCTTAAAGGTCTGGAACCTGTCAAACAGCGGCCAGGCATGTATACCCGTACTGAGAACCCTCTGCACATCGTTCAGGAAGTCATTGACAATGCCTGTGATGAAGCATTAGCAGGCTACGGAAAACATATTACAGTCACCTTACGGATAGACGGCGGTATAGAAGTTGAAGATGAACAGAAAGAAGACCGCCCCACTGGAGAACAGGAGCACGAGCA
>CAYZAR010000152.1:0-4258 GCA_964476455.1 uncultured Micavibrio sp. | reverse complement strand
GTGCTACCCGCGAGGTCGGGATAATCGGTTCATCAATGCCCGGACCACTTCGGTCTATGTTGTCGTTTTCTTTAACCAAACCCGCAATCAGGATAGAATCTCCAGGGCGCACACGAACCTGTGTTCTGAGTTCCCGTTCTGTTGTCTGCGGCAACTGAACCACAGCGTCTGGGTTGTCGTCAAACGTATCAATCTGACGCACTTCTTGCAAAAGAATATTGACGTTGCCATACACCGTTGCGTTATCCCAATTCGAGCCAATAGTCAGCGTGAAACCACTGTCCACATGATCCGTTGTTGTTGAAACCGTTGTGTTTCCTCCATCAGTCGTTGTCCGCGAAATAGAGGCCACAAAGTTCTGGCGATCCGAAACCCTAAGCTCTGCCTCCGTTCCCGAAAGGACGGTGATTTGTGGTTGGGAAATGGTTTTAACCGCGCCATAATCCGCGATAAACTGGAGAACATCCCCTGTTTCAAAGTTGGTATTTCCGGTAGTAGGTAACCCAATACTGATAGGCGTTCCGATCGTTGCGCCAGCTCCCCCGGGAAGGTTAATTCCTACATTGAATTTTTTGAACTGATCGAGAGCCGACCAGCGAATCCCCGCCGCACTTCCCGCATCCAAAGACACTTCCCAGATATAGGTTTCAAAGACAATCAACGCCGTATTTGAGCGAAGTCTTTGGAAATAGCGGCTTGCTAATTCTGAAGTCCGTTGACTGGCCCGATAAACAATGGTCCGCGTACTGGCATCGGTAATCGGGGTTTGCCCCGTAATGTTGCCAATTGCTGCCGCGATATTGGTAAGCAGTTGAGCCATGCTATCCGAAGCAACAATAGGAGGAATAGTTACAGTAAAAATCTCGGTATCTTTGACGACAACCATCCCATTTTGATACGAGCAATACAAATTCGCCAGTGAGCAAACTTCACTAACCACCACATCAAGCGGCCCTTTGAGATTGGTCACGGTAATGGTGTTCTCAAGACCTGCAGTTGCTTCAAACGCTACTGGAATATTGGTTCCATCAAGAATCAGCTGCAAGGCCCCTGCCAAGGTTTCACCACGCAGCTCAAAGGGACCCACAACGGTTGCAGGTAAAAGGGTCCCATCTTCTGCATGAGGGACCAAAACATCTCGCCCAAGCGGCAAATACATAACGGGGTCCGGCCGTTCATTAACTGCTTTCGTGCGCGTGTCTGCTCCGCGTGGTGGAGGAATGTTGGCATCGCGGGGACGTGGACCCTCGGCATCAGCACACCCGACCAATAAAGAGGCCAGAGAGAGCATTACCGCCGGAATCATGACTTTTCTAAGCGATTGGTATATAGACAACATTCGAAGGAACCCTTCCCCACAATTCAATCAAAAACTTACAATCTACTACCTTGCTGAATAGCTCGTGCCGCCATTTTAACCAGCCTATCTTTTTGAACGGGCTTCATCAAGACTGCACTGACCTCCCATTTATTCGCTTCGTTGAGCAAATCGGGATTCTGGTCACCTGTCACGAGAATAACCGGTGTCTTCAAGTTACGGCCCCGCATGGCCTTAATAAATTCAAACCCATCAAGGGGGGTCATCCGCACATCAACCACAGCCAAGGCAATATCAGGTGTTAACATCTCTAGGGCTTTAGACCCATCAACGGCTTCGCGCGTGATATAGCCAGCTTCATTCAAGTAACGGACAATCTGCATACGCACAAAATCATTGTCTTCTACGACCAGAACGTTTCCGCTTTCGGACATGGGACGAGCTTCTCTAAAAACAAGCGAATCAAAACAAAGGTCTAAATAATCAGGGGCAGACTAAAGGAAGAAGGAATCCTTTGCAATCATGGACTTAACATTCAAACGATTCGAGGGTATTCTGGCTCGTTCCTGCCCCTTCATGGAGAGAGAATATTTTGGAAACTATACCCACCACCGTTCTTCCCATATGTCTTGCTTTCCTTGCCCTTGCCGTTCTTGCGGCATTGACATGGATAGACTTAAAAAGCTGGATTTTACCGGACAAGCTCAACTTGGCCTTGGCTTTTTTGGGACTGGGGTTTCATGCCAGTTCAGAATTTTCTTTGCTTCCCCCTCAAGAAATGTTTTTGGGAGCCTTGCTGGGAGGAGGACTCCTTTATGTCATTCGTTTTATGGGCAACCGCCATTACAAACAAGACACGCTTGGTCTGGGGGATGTCAAATTACTGGCCGCCGCCGGAATCTGGTTGGGGATGGAAGGCGTGGTCATGGCCATGACCATCGGGGCGTTTGCAGGTTTGCTGCATGGTATCGGAGTTGGACTGGCCCGCGCCATTCAAACCAAAAGCAAACCAAATTTCAACCGATTGATGATTCCTGCGGGCCCCGGGTTTTGCCTTGGCATTTTGCTAACGGCTTTGTTGAAATTCAGCACTCTGTTCTGGGGAAGCTAACACTATGACCGACAAATCTCTTGTGGGCCTTCGCGTTCTAGATCTCTCACGCATTTTGGCAGGGCCTTACGCCACACAAATGCTCGGAGACCTTGGAGCCGAAATTATAAAGGTCGAGAAACCCTTTGCTGGAGACGATACCCGTTTATGGGGACCGCCGTTCCTGAAAGATGCAAATGGCCACGACACCAGCGAAAGCGCGTATTATCTCAGCACCAACCGCAACAAAAAATCCATCGCGATTGATATAACCTGCAAGGCGGGGCAAGAGCTTGTCCATGCTTTGCTGGCCCATTGCGACATTCTGGTTGAGAACTTCAAAACGGGGGGCCTCGCCAAATACGGCCTTTCATACGAACAACTGGCGCAAGCCTACCCCCACCTTATTTATTGCTCTATCACCGGTTTTGGTCAAACAGGACCCCTTGCCAGTGAACCCGGTTACGATCTGGTTGCTCAAGCTATGGGAGGATTAATGGCCGCAACGGGAGAGCCAAGCGGAGAGCCGATGAAAGCCGGTGTGGCCGTTGCCGATATTATCACTGGACTTCATGCTCTTGTTGGTATTTTGGCTGCGCTCCACCACCGCGAGAAAACAGGCCAAGGACAGCATATCGATCTGTCTTTGCTGGATTGCACTCTTGCAACGATGAGCAATCTGGCCCAGTACTACCTCATTTCGGGTCATCCTGCCCCACGTCAGGGAAATGCCCATGCCACCATTGTTCCCTACCAAGCCGTTAAAACCCAAACAGGTTGGGTAGTTATCGCCGTTGGGAACGACCCCCAGTTTGCCAAACTTGCCACAAGCCTTGGCCACCCCGAATGGATCAGTGATCCGCGCTTTTCAACCACCGATCACCGCCTTGCTCATCGGCACGAGCTGATCCCTCTGCTCACCGATGCCCTGCAGCATTTTTCAGCCGAAGCCTTCGTTGATCTGTGCCGCAGCCATGATATTCCCGCCGGCCCCGTCCACACGATGGACAAAACCTTTGCCGAACCTCAAATCCAATCTCGGCAGATGCAAATTAAGATGGCCCATCCACTTGCCTCCGAGCCAGTCTCTCTGGTTGGATCTCCCTTAAAACTCTCGCAGACCCCGCCGGCTTACGAGAGCCCTCCTCCAACCCTTGGAGAACAAACAGATGAAGTTCTCAAAGCGATTTTGGGAATGGGGACAGATGAAATTGCCCGCCTGCGTGGCCAAAAAACCATCGCATAAAAAAGTTGACATAATTGTAATCTGCTTATAGACTGGCTCCATTCAAAATAATGAGGAGCTGGACTATAATGTCTTCTGAACCCCCTGACCGCTTTACCGCCGCAAGCCATGCGCTTGCCTATGCCGAGGAGTATTTCTCCCGTTTTGAGGACAGGTCTTATGATAACCAAGATGGGTACGCCATTCAAAAAATTGGCTACCCTGATGATGGAGATCCTGCACACTATATTGGAACTTTCATCGCCCCAATCGAGATTCTTGTCTGCATTGAGCACGCCGCAAAAGCAACCCCTCTCCCCGAAGGAAAAACAACCCAAGCTTTGGCGGAAGAATTTATGATCCGTGCCCATGAAACTTTGTGCCGTGCATGGGTTTTGGCAGATTATAGAGCCAGACAACACGATTTTTCTGCAATAAGCTTACAACAGGACATAGATTACGTCCTTTCTGACATCAAATCCGCCATTCATACCTTTGCAGAGCGAAGAGCCGAATACGCCCCGTCGTAGGGGTGGGATAGGATGTGTGACATTATGACTGATCCCCAAATTATACCAATCCGTGTATGAAGAGACCTGTATGAGCCAATCGCGGTGAGCGATGG
>CAYZAR010000151.1:0-4290 GCA_964476455.1 uncultured Micavibrio sp. | reverse complement strand
AGGTAACAGGTTTTGTTCCTGGCCACATCACCATGCCTCGGTTGGCAAGGCTTTTGAGAGTAAGGCCTGTGATTCCGAGGGTATTGATTTTTTCGGCCAGAACTTCTGGTTCCCCTGTCCAGTCAAGAAAAACGTCTGTCCCCACCAGTTTCTTTTCTTGTTTGTGAACAGGTTTAAGTGGAGGAAGAGCTTTGGCTCCTTCAGGATTGTCGGGGTAAGAGACTGGAGTCATTTTGGATGGTTTCTGACCGAGACGTTCAATCACCGCATCGGCAAACTCTTTGGTGCCAACCTTCTTGATCGAGTTGCCTTCACGATAAATATCGCCGGTATGAATTCCATCTTCGATGGTTTTAAGCCAAGCGTTATGAACCTTGGCGGCTGCCTGTCCTTGGCCAATATGAATGAGCATCATCACTGCGCCAAGCAGCAAACCTGACGGGTTGGCTATATTTTTGCCAGCAATATCGGGGGCAGATCCATGAATGGCTTCAAACATGGCGAAGTCGTCCCCAATGTTCGAGGAGCCCGCAAGTCCTACCGATCCAGTAACTTCTGCAGCTACGTCCGAGATGATGTCTCCATACAGGTTTTCGGTGACAATCACGTCAAAGTCTTGGGGGCGAGCGGCAATTCGCGCTGTACCAATGTCAATGATGTAGTGGTTTTGTTCAATGTCTGGATATTCCTTACCAATTTCGTCAAACGTCCGGTGGAACAATCCATCGGCGATTTTCATGATGTTGTCTTTCGACATACAGGTCACTTTTTTCCGACCATTGGCGCGTGCGTATTCAAAGGCATAGCGAACGATTTTTTCAGATCCTGGTCGAGAAATCAGTTTGAGAGATTGGGCAACTTGTTGTGTCTGGCGATATTCGATCCCGCTATACAAATCTTCTTCGTTTTCACGAACAATGACCACATCCATGTTCGGGAAGTTGGTTTCTACATAAGGGTGGTAAGAGACACAGGGCCGGATATTGGCGAAAAGGCCAAGTGTTTTTCGTACTGTAACATTAAGAGACTTAAAGCCTCCTCCCTGCGGGGTGGTGATAGGGGATTTCAAAAAGACTTTGGTTTTTTTGAGTGATGCCCATGAACTTTCTTCGATACAGTTCTTAATTCCTCTCGCATAAACACCTTCACCGATTTCGATTTCTTCAGGAGCAATCGCCGCACCAGAAGCCGTCAAAATACGAAGCGTAGCCTCCATAATTTCGGGGCCAATGCCATTGCCACGGGCAATTGTGATGGGAACAAGTTTGGTCATGATAAGGAGTCCTTATGAAGTAGCGAGGTGGGTCTGTCTGTTCTATTCAATATCAGGTGGGATTATGAGCTCAGAAAGATTAACAATTTGTGTTTTTCGAAACACAACCATAGCGGGAAAAATTAGTATAAGATTCTGAGAATAATTCTTTCCAGAATTTGTAGGCCGATAATGACCACCAGCGGAGAAAGGTCAAAGCCACCAATTGAGGGAATCACACGGCGCACAGGTTCCATGACCGGATCTGTGGCTTTTTTGAGGAGAGAAACAAGGTTGCGGGCTTGGGGGTTTTGGGTGTTTACCACACCGAAGTGAATTAACCATGAAACTGCAATCTCCAAAATGATGATAAAAATGTAAATTTCAATACAAGTTCCAATCAGATCAGCTAGAATATACATCAAAGGACTCCTTGGTTTTCTGGTGTCAGTATAAGGGAGAGCCTGCTTGATGACAATTTCTTAATCTTATATTTATATAGTAGAGGGATTGACCAAGGGGCTTGCTTTGATGAGATGTTTTGCGTTGTTTGCGCTGGCCTTGGCCGCCATAAGTGGTTTTGTTCCGGCGGCGGGGGCTTTTGCCAAGTCGTCTTGGTGTCAGATGAACAAAGCTCCAGTGGTCAATATTCGGGCTTCGACCGACAAAATATCTTACAATTTTACCACGTCAGAAAAATCGCTCAACGGGTTTAATGTTGATACGGTTAACCCTTATGGTAAAAATGTTATTACTGATGTGGGCGGCTTAATGAAAGGTGGGATTGAAACTTCACAATCCATGCGCTTCAGCACATTGACGAACCCGCGCCTGAGAGAGGTTTGTTACTGGTATGATACGGTTGATGTCAATATTCACATCAATCCAACGATTTATATCGCTAGTGAGTTTCCAGAGGGGAGCTGTATGCATAACGCTATCATGGAACACGAACAAAAACACGTTACTGTGGACCGTGAGATGGTAAACAAGTATGCCCAGTTAATTGGCAACGCGATTAAGGCTGAAACTGATCGGCAGCCGATTTATGGTCCGGTGCCCTTGGCACAAGAGAAAGCAATTGAGGCCGCCATCAAGGGCAAGATGCAATCAATCGTCACAAACTTGATTGCTCAAATGGATCAGGAACGGAAGACGAGGCAACAGGCGGTTGATAATCTTTCTGAATACCAGCGAGTCAATGCGTTGTGTTCCAACCAGACCAAGAAAAGCTCCAAAAGGAGGTAGTCCATCCTTCTGTACTTCCCTTGGGGGATAGGCTAGACTCTTTGCAACAGTTCACCATCTTTCTTGAAAACTTCTCCGATGATCTCTCGTTTTACTCCGGCGTTGCAGGCCATTATTCTGGCGTTCCTTGCTTATGCAGCGTTTAGTCTTGCAGATGCTTTCGCCAAGAGTCTTGTGCATAGCTACGGCGCACCATTTTGTGTGACGATGACCGGATGTATCGCGGCAAGTATTCAATTTATCTGGATCATGGTTCATCGGGGGTGGCGGGGATTTAAAACACGTCAAATCAAACTGCATATTTTTCGGGGGGTTGCTATTGCCATCATGGCCAATCTGGTGGTTAGGGCTCTTCAAACATTACCTCTTCCTGACTTCTACGGTATTATCTTTTTAATCCCGTTCATTGTTGTGCTTCTCTCAATTATAATTTTGAAGGAACCGCTCAAACCTTATCGTCTTGCTGTCGTAGCCCTTGCTTTTGCGGGGGTATTGGTAATTGCAGGGCCTCAGTTTGACACACTTTCGAATGGAATGTTGATGACTTTCCTTGTTGTTTTTGTGTCATCGTTTAACGTCTTTGTAATGCGCCGGATGGGCCAGCATGAATATTTACCCCTTTACGGGTTTTTTCCGTTTTTCTTCATTTTTCTTTCTGGGGTTCCGCAGGTTTTTCCAGACCTTGACCAACTTGCGAATATAACCTTAGAAGATGGTGGGCTATTTCTTCTCTATTCCTTGACGCTTATCGTGGGACATACGACTATTCCATTAGCTTTCAGCCGGACACCGGAAATGTCTCTCATTGCACCGATGCACTATACGCAAATGCTCTGGGGAATTTTGTATGGGTTTTTTCTATTTCACCAGACTCCCAGTCCTACAACCTTGCTGGGGGGAGCGATGATTATCAGCGGGGGGCTTTATATGATTTGGCGGGAACGCCATCATGTTCGCCATCCAAGAAGCAAGCCCGCTTCGCATTAACCCAACACAGCGGTTATGAAATGTGCGCGGCTATAATGCGTTAACTTTTTCCTGATAGGCTCTGTCCTTATTCATGCGGAATTTTGTGTGAAAAGGAACGATTATTATCAATCTGGGGACCGTTATGGAAGGACATTACTTCGGGAAAAAATCTGATACTCAGCGGGAAGCTCACGTTTCTCAGGCTTTAAGGGGGCCTATTGCCGTGGAAGCTTCCTCCCCGTTGGGAGTTTCTCCCAAAGAAGTTGGAGGATTCAGGATTCCTGAAAATCTCAAAATTTTCCTTAAAAAATTAGTGGATCCCAATGCAATTCCGGTGGTGATTTCGGATATTGATCGCGGCGATGGAGAATACCGTCGAAAAGTTGAACAGTATGTTGAGGAAATTTCTAAGGATATTCACGAAAAAATTGATGCACGTTCGATTACGGAGTCTTCTCGGGAAGAAGCTGCTGCGAGTATTCGTGACTGCGTTGACATCGTTGTTCAGTTCAAAGGGATGAACTTAATGGCTCGCGAAAAAGCCGATGTTTTGCGAATAATTGAGAGTGATCTTTTAGGACTTGGCCCTCTTGATGAACTTCTGGCTGACGATAATATTTCCGACATCATGGTTGATGGGCCGGATTCAGTTTTCATTGAGATGGATGGTCAGATAGACCGGACCAACGTTCGGTTTCGCAACGAACTTCACTTGCTCAACATCTGTCAGAGAATTGTCAACCGTGTGGGACGTCATGTAGATAAAGCTTCTCCCATTTGCGATGCGCGTCTTGCGGATGGGTCTCGGGTGAATGTTATTC
>CAYZAR010000150.1:0-4423 GCA_964476455.1 uncultured Micavibrio sp. | reverse complement strand
TGCTTGAGGGCAGACAGGTTGAGCACGTAGTCGTAACCGCCGGCCCACTTGATCAGCGCGTCGTACTGAATCGTACCGCAGTCGATGGCAAAGGTGCTGAAGTCGCCGTCGATATAGCCCAGGGTGCTGCGCACATCGCGCACCAGCTCAACCATATTGTTCTCGGAGATATCCACCACATGCAGGGCCTTGGGCTTGCGCTTGAAGATCTCACGCGTGACGGCCTGGCCGATGGAGCCGGCACCGCCGATCACCAGGAAACGGCTCTCCGAAACGATGCGGGAAAGCTCCGCCTCGTGGCGCGCTACGTCGGCAGTGAACAAGGCCTCATCTCGGCCAATAAGACTCAAAACATTCATTCGTTACGCTCCAATTTCAGACATGGGTACGCTGGAGGGGATATTGACAACCCGGTCTTCCAGCCACAAAGAATTCTCTAGCCCGTCATGCTGGCAATTCTTGAACATCTCGAGCTCCGTCATCATTCGCCAGATCGGGCGGGACATCACACCCTTGTCGTTGGAGTACTTGAGGAAGCTGTCACGCTCCTCGCGGCTCTCCAGAATGATCGCGTTGAGCCAGTAGTTCGAGGTCGCGCCCTCCGGCTCGCTGACGAAGGGCACACCCTTCTCGGCGAAGAACGCGGAGTATCGCGCAGCAAGATTACGTTTGATCCTGACGAACTTATCCAACTGCTCAAGCTGGGCACAGCCCAGCGCTGCATTCAGATTGGGTAGGCGGTAATTGTAACCGACCTGGTCATGAACGAACTCGTAGGGGTGCGGAACTTTTGCCGTTGTCGTGATATGTTTGGCCTTGCGGGCGACCTCTTCGTCATTAGTGACGATCATGCCACCTTCGCCCGTGGTGATGATCTTGTTGCCATTGAAGCTGATCGCCCCAAGGAGGCCAAAACCACCGGTATGCTTGCCCTTGTAGTAGCTACCCAGCGACTCGGCGGCATCCTCAACCAGCGGAATGCCGAATTCGGCACAGACTTCGGAGATCTCATCAATCCGGCACGGGTGGCCAAAGGTGTGCATCGGCACGCAGGCGGCAAACCGGCGGCCGGTTCCCTTATTGTAGGCAACACCATCCTTCATCTCGGCATTGGCCTCCAGGAAGTGGCGCAGTGCATCTGGGCTCATGCCCAGCGTGCTCTTGTCCACGTCCACGAAAACCGGATGGGCGCCGATATAGGAGATCGCATTGCAGGTCGCGATGAAGGTCAGCGCCTGGGTAATAACCTCGTCACCCCGCTCGACGCCGGCGACAACCATAGCGATGTGGAGTGCTGCGGTGCCGTTGACTGTGGCGACGCCATACTTCGCGCCACAGTAGGCGGCAATGCCCCGCTCAAACTCAGAAACACGGGCTCCCACTGAAGAAACAAAATTTGAATCTATGCACTCATTTAAATAAACCTTCTCTTCACCGCAGAAAATTGGCCTATGCAAAACAGCTGACTCTCCAGCGTACTGTTCCGACACAAACGAAACAATCTCATCAAACACACCACAAGAAATAGTCATCAATCCACCAAAAATTTCTCGATAAAAATCTAAAATTCCAGAATAAACCCATGAAGATTTAAGTTATTCAAATCAAACCCGACATCTTCAAAAACATAAAACTCACCTTCTAGCGAAATAACGTCGAGCATAATGATTCCATAGACCTCGCACCGTGTACTTAGAATAAATCCTCATCCTATCCAAGAAACTCAATCCAAATCTATCCACGACTGTTCTGAATCTTAAAAACTGAACAAACTTATTGGAGGTACGCAGCGATGGGCAATACACGGTGACATTCGACTGGACAGACTGAAATCTAAAGTCTGACTTTCCCGCGAGGCGCGCCCAAAGTTCAGTATCTTGGGAAAATCGAAGATTGGTGAACCTATCTTCATTCAGCAGATCTCGATGTAATAGTACGGTGGAAGTGCCTATAGTGTTCAAAAGCAAATCCACCGTCGACTTGACACTATCAGGAGGCATTATAACTGTAGCCCCCCCCTCAAATCGGTATCCACCCACGACGAAATTCGCACCTCGTTCAATAAGTTCAAATTGCAAACTTAACTTTGAAGACTCCCAATAGTCATCCGCGTCAAGAAAGGCGAGCAAAAAACCGGAAGACTCGTCTATAGCTGAATTGCGCGCATTACCCGCACCTTTTTCACCGTTATTCTTAACAATCCTTGTAATCTTATTCGCCTCCTCCGAGAGCACAGCTCGAATACTCGACGAGTCAAGATCACTGTCGTTACCAACAATAACTTCGACTTCAATATTTTGAGAGAACTTCTGCGAACAAACCGAGGAAATCGCACGATCGATCAAGTCGATTTCTTTGTAAAAAGGAACAATAACCGAAAGTTTGCAATTCATTAGAACAAGACATCTCCAGTAAAATAAATAGCAATGAGCAACAACCATCTAATCCATAGCACAGCTCGGCCAAAATAAATCTTAATGAAATCTTATATTACCATCGTCAAATTACAACTATCGCATTAATTTATTTAAGTTACGGCGTCGGGCCATGTCAAATACCATAGCAAAATACAACATATTCAATTCAACATACGTCAACAAGTTCGCCTGAGAAAAAAACAACAAGGCAATCGCTGCGCTTAAAAAGAAAGGCTCTTCCCTTGATCTCGTAATCTGATAGCAAAACGCAATTACCGCCAACCAGCACCCTAGATAAAGCGTTAATCCTACCAGGCCGCCATCAACCAGCGCCTCTAAAAAAGAGTTATGAGAGCTTTGAAACCCTCTAAAATTCACATAAAGAGTTCTTGATTGATTGAGCCCATAGCCTAAGATCGGGCGATCCAGTGCTCTTTCAATGGTGAATTCAAACAGTTCTAAGCGCCCACTGCCGGTCTCGACGCGTTCCATCCGATTCTCAACCAAAGGCTCGCGAACGTCATCCGGCATCAAAGTGAGAATCGCTAAAACCGATGCAGACACACCCAATAGTCCAGCAACAACTGGTAAAAATTTTCTTTTGTAGAGCAACTTAAAGAAAACGGCTGCCAACAATGCAATCCAGCCTGTCACAGAAATCGTCAGAATCAGGCTTAACACAGCCAGTGCTTTTCCTACCGTTTTAAAGTAAGAACTCTTTGAGTCATAGTACAAATATAGAAAAACACAAACTAATGCCAGATTATTTGGGCTATCGAACAGCCCTCTCATCCTTACCAAATACCCTTCAATATACACACCTAAATAAAACCGATCGAAGCCATCCTCTGTGACACGAGTAGCACTTTCATCGAAGAGAAAAATTCCAAGAAAGTAATATGCGAGAGACAGCGAAAGTACAACCACCCCCCCATAAGAAATGCATTTTGCAAATTCTTGATCATCTATCGTGCGCAGCCCGCTTCGAACACAAAAATAACTAGATGTCAAAAGGAATATTCCAACCATCTTCAGAAGCGCCAACGAAGGCACCTCTGCCCAAAATATCGAAATCAGCATAAAGAAAAAGAATACACATGCCATCAACTCTGAAAAAACAAAATTTACTCTACTCCCTTTCACAAAAAGCCAGAAAAAAACCATCGGCAAAAGCACCATAAATGGTCTAATAGGTGTAGGCTCTTCAATCAGGTGAAAACCTTGAAAGCAGAATGAAAAAACAAACGCAAGAGACAGATAGCGGGAGATAACATTACCCGATTTCAAAATGCCAGCCTCTTAAAAATTGAACTTTAATTAGTTGAAAAAAAGCAGATTTTTTATGACTACGCGGCACTGTGTATTCCTAAGACTTGATCAAACAAATACCGCCCAGCCCTTATTGACTGATGAAACGTAGAATTACGTTCATCAAGAGGCAAACCGTAAGCAATGAGTTTCACTTGATCTCGGTACGGAAGAAAATTGACCAAGCCTGCACTATAAAATCCACACACAGCACCAGGGATACTCCTTTTTAAACCAAACTCCAGCTCCAGTGGAAGATCTAACCTCAAAGGAGTAATACCAGCGAAGGCCGCCAATTTCTCAACGTCTTCATCTCTGTGCAATACATAAAATAAATTACGGCCGCGAAATTCAGCCATAAACTTGTCTAGAACAGAATTAAAATATTCGATTGAGCACAGACCGCTTTCCACAACTTTCGAACCAATAAAAATAGCGGTTTCTGGATCAGGACGCGACCTGGCACTTCCAAATAAGCTCTGCAAGTCAATATTATTTATTTCAATGGTCATCCCCGCCATAGAATTCAGCGGCAAGAGCGTATGTAGGGTAATAGCATTTAATTTAAACGACAAAACTCTTTCTAAGGCTTTAACGACAGGCCTCCCCATACTCCGTAAGCCTTCAGCTCGGCGTCGATAGTAAGAAATACTCGCCACCCCGTCATCCAGAAGGACAAACTCGCTCTTACGATTCGC
>CAYZAR010000149.1:0-4433 GCA_964476455.1 uncultured Micavibrio sp. | reverse complement strand
TATTAATGCTGATATTGATGCATGCCAGATTTGGTTTGGGTATGCTGCGCGGCGCATCGAACGGGAAAAAAATGCTCCTTTTCCAAAACAGGAAAGGGGAATTCCAACCTGTGGTCCAAATCCATAAATTCGTATCTGATTACACGCATTAAGGGTCAAGGCAAAGGATTGGGGATAGAAGGGTGTTTCTTACCCTTCTTCTTTTGCCATCAGATCAAGATTTCCGCCAGTTGCAGTGGTGTTTTGCGTGATGGTTTTTTCGGTCGCGAAGCGGTGTAAATAATAAGGACCGCCTGCTTTGGGACCTGTTCCTGACAGGCCTTGTCCACCGAAAGGTTGAACTCCTACCACCGCCCCGATCATGCTGCGGTTGATATAAATATTTCCGGCTTGTACCTCTTGCGCGGTTGTTTCGAATCTTGCTTCAAGTCGTGAATGGAGCCCAAAAGTCAGGCCGTATCCACTTTCATTGACTGACTCAAGGACAGTTTCTCGATCAGCGGTTTTATAACGGATGACATGGAGAATTGGGCCGAAGACTTCCCGCGAAAGACGTGAAATATGATCAATCTCATAGGCAATTGGTGCGAAATAAGTTCCTTCGCATTCTTCGGGAAGCGGCGTTTCTCCAATCCTCTTGGCAAATCCTTCCAGATAGGCTTTATGTGCCCGAAGATTTGTCAAGGAGTCCTCATCAATCACAGGTCCAATATCAGTCGCCAAATCGAGGGGAGGGCCAACCCGTAGTTCCCGCATCGCTCCGCGCAACAGCTCAATGAAACGAGGTGCAATTTCTTCTTGGATGTACAAGACCCTTAGGGCTGAACACCGTTGTCCAGCCGAGCCAAAAGCACTCAGTAGTACATCGTCAACCACCTGTTCTAGTAAGGCAGAAGAGTCAACTAACATGGCGTTTTGTCCACCTGTTTCGGCAATCAAAGGGACAATTGGCCCATCTTTGGCTGCAAGCGAGCGGTTAATGAGGCGTGCCACTTCGGTTGACCCAGTAAATGCCACACCTGCTACGTCTTTATGTGCCACAATTTCAGCTCCGAGTCGCCCATCCCCGACAAGGACCTGACAAGCCCCTGCTGGAAGTCCGCTGCTGCGCATAATACGCAAGGCTTCAAGGGCAATTTGGGGAGTTTGTTCGGCTGGTTTGGCGATCACTGTATTTCCAGCCATTAAAGCTGCCATAACTTGTCCGGTGAAAATAGCGAGTGGGAAGTTCCATGGAGAAATGCAGACAAATATCCCGCGCCCGCTGAGGTGCAGGCGGTTTTCTTCTCCGGTCGGACTGGGGAGAAGCACAGCCTCTCCAAAAACCTTTTCTCCTTCTGCTGCGTAGTAACGGCAGAAATCAACAGTTTCACGAATCTCGGCGATGGCATCAAGCAAAGTTTTTTTACCCTCGGTTTGCAGCAAAAAGAGCAGCCGACCTGTTTCTGCCTCGAAGCGATCTGCTATTTTATCAAGAAGGGTTGCCCGACAACCGGCGGGCAGGGCATTCCATTCCCGAAACCCTTCTTTGGCTAAAAGAAAAGCTTCGTTTACTGAAGTTCTTGTGATGGGAGCTGTTGCAATTTCTTTAGGCCGCTCGGATAAAAAGCGGTCCCGCATCAGTGATGAAGATAGGTCAATTCCTGCCGAGTTGCGGCGGCTTGTTCCGTACAACAGAGGAGGCAGCGTGATGTGAGGATTTTCTCTTCCTCCCCGTGCACGGACAATGCGCACCGGATCGGCAATGATTTCCTCCATAGCAAGAGAGGGGTCCCGCAGTTTGTTGACAAACGAACTGTTTGCGCCATTTTCAAGCATCCGTCGTACCAGATACGGCAATAGGTCCTGATATCCTCCGACTGGGGCGTAAATGGTGACAGGAAGGTTTCTTTCCTCGCGCAATATCTCGCCAAGGGCTGTCCCCATCCCGTAAAGGCGTTGAAATTCAAATCCACTTGTGCGGGGACCAAGCAGGTCTAGCAAAGAGGCTACGGTTTGGGCGTTATGCGTTGCCCACATCGGATAAAATTCCTCAGGGCTTGCCAGAAGTTTTTGTGCGCAGGCCAAATAGGATAGATCGGTGTGGGCTTTGACGGTATAGACAGGAAATCCGCTTAATCCTGCTGTCTGGGCTTTTTTTATCTCGCTATCCCAATACGCTCCTTTGACCAGACGTACCCGCAACCTCCGCCCGTGACGCTGGGCCATGTCGCGTAGATCGTCAATCAAATAGAAGCACCTCTTGTCGTAGGCTTGAAGGGCAAGGCCCAATCCGTTCCACCCTGAAAGGCTCGGCATTTTGCCTACGGCTTCAAATACGTTAAGTAGGATTTCATACTTGTCTGATTCTTCTGCATCAACGGTTAAAGGCAGGTTGAAAGATTTGGCTAGCGTGCAAAGCTCAGCTAAGCGGGCTTCCAAAATTGGTCCGCAGCGATCTTCTTGTGTCCAATGGAACCGTGGGTGGAGAGCTGAAAGCTTCACAGAAATTCCGGAATGTTCGTGAACCTTCCCCGCCGACCGGGCCCTTTCACCAATTGTTTTGATGGCGGTTTTATAGGCCGCAAAGTAACGATCTGCATCTTCTGCCGTTCGTGCTCCCTCCCCTAGCATATCGTAGGAAAAGTGGTAGCCTTTTTTCTCAAAGGGTTGCACGGTTGCAAAAGCGTTTGGCAGATCCGTTCCAACCACAAACTGTTGTCCAATATGACGAACCGTTTGCTCAACCCCTTTGCGAACAATAGGTCGCCCCAGAGGACCTAGAAATGACCCCAAAGTCTGGCGGGCTAGCGCGAGTCCCCACTCACTGGCTCGCAGAAACAATCCCCTGCCTTTCCCCGTTTTCCACTCTGAAACTGATAGTTTTTCAGAAATCAAGGCATCTGCTGTAGCCGCATCGGGAATGCGTAGCAATGCTTCAGATAGACTCATGAGGGAGCGGCCTTCTGGTGAGGTCAGGGGGTAATGGGCTAAAAATGTTTCAATGTCTCCATAGGCCATTTTCCGGTTTTGCATGGCCCCGAGCAGGTCCTTGCCAAGCTCCATCACTCGCCCGCTTCGGGCATCATCCCAATCGAGATAGTCTAAAAGAGCTGTAACCGAAGATATTTCATCCATCAAATGATGGGAAAGGAACGAGCGATTCATAAAGGGCAATCTAACATATTTTGCTAACTTTCTAAACCCACCTTCTTCTGATACATAATGATCTATGACTCAAAGCAATATTCCTGAATTCAGTGTTTCTGAACTGGCGTTTTCTCTTAAGAAAACGGTTGAGGAGGGGTATAGCCGCATTCGCGTTCGTGGGGAGCTGTCCAAGGTCAAAATTCATACCTCTGGCCACCTTTATTCTGACATCAAAGATGCAGAATCGGTTCTGAATATCATTTGTTGGCGGGGAACATTGGGACGTCTCTCGCTTGTTCCCGAAGAGGGAATGGAGGTCATTTGTACCGGAAAAATTACAACCTACCCTGCGCGTTCCAATTATCAAATGATTGTAGAACACATGGAACTTGCCGGAGAAGGGGCTTTGCTGAAGATGTTGGAAGATCGCCGCAAGCGGCTCTCCAACGAAGGATTGTTTGATGAGGCACACAAAAAGCCGTTGCCTTTTCTGCCACGCGTGATTGGTGTTGTTACTTCCCCAACTGGAGCTGTTATTCGCGATATTCTTCATCGCCTTGAAGACCGCTTTCCCTGTCATGTTCTGGTTTGGCCTGTCAAAGTTCAGGGAGAGGGGGCTGCGCTTGAAATATCAAACGCTATTTATGGGTTTTCAAATCTTTCTAAAAATGGTCCTGCTCCCCGTCCTGATCTTATTATTGTAGCAAGAGGTGGTGGATCTCTCGAAGATCTTATGCCTTTTAATGAGGAAGCTGTTGTGCGGGCTGCGTTTTCCTGTTCCATTCCTCTCATCTCCGCAGTGGGTCACGAAACGGATACGACCTTAATTGATTTCGTTGCCGACCAGCGAGCTCCTACCCCCACCGCTGCCGCCGAAATGGCAGTTCCTGAGCGTTGGCTTCTTCTTGCTCAACTTGACGAGTGTACTCATCGTGCAAGGGCGGCTATCACTCGTTTCTTGCGCGAGCAATACCAAAGGGTTGCAACTCTTTCCGCTCGCTTGGGAGATCCGCTTCGCCTACTTGATCTCAAGACTCAAACGATTGACCATCTCTCTGATCGTTTGCGCCATGCTTTGATCCGTCACATTGAAATAAATCAGCAGGCTGTTTTGCGCTTAGGGGGGCGTTTAGTTCATCCTCGCCAATTGATCCAGAATGCAAAGCAATCTCTATCTTTCCAGACTCAGTCTTTGCAACGGATGATTCCTACGTTGTTTGAGCCATATCGCCGGAAAATAGATCATATGGGTAAACTGCTAGAAGTTTTGTCTTTCAAGAATACTCTGAATCGCGGTTGTGCTG
>CAYZAR010000148.1:0-4440 GCA_964476455.1 uncultured Micavibrio sp. | reverse complement strand
ACTGAGCCAGAAAAGTTCAGAATTAACCCTATCCATCACAAAGGGGGACTGAACATTTAAGCTCATTCTGTCCTTTTTCCCTTGTCTAACCTTTCCCTCTTCCTACATAAAGCTCCCATGAACTCGCTTTACATTCCACCTAAAAAATCCACCTTCCGCTGGCTGCAAGTTTTGATTTTGCTGGCTCTTGGCGCGTTGATTTTTGCCGATTATGCAGGTTATCTGGCTCCCCTGCAAAAAACTCTGGATAGCGCGGCTTTCACCTATAAATTCGGTAAAGTTGAATTCACGCTTTATACCATTTTGAAATCTGTCTTTCTCGGGGGGCTGATTTTATGGGTGACTGCCCGCCTTTCACGCTTTTTTGAACACCGCATCGGGCATATGACCTATGTTCATCCCTCTTCTCGGGCTCTCATGCAAAAAGCGGTTTCGATCGTTTTCTACATCATGTCTGTGCTTATTATCATGGATATTTTGGGCCTTGACCTCAAAACACTCACTGTTTTGGGGGGCGCGTTGGGGATCGGCCTTGGTTTTGGCTTGCAGAAAATCGCTTCTAATTTTGTTAGCGGCCTTATTTTGCTCATCGAACGCAGCATGAAAATAGGCGATATGGTCGAGATGGAAGACGGAACCCTCGGCCTTGTCCGCAAGAACGGAGCGCGTTCAACCCTGATTGAAACATTTGATGGCCGCGCTATCATGGTTCCCAATGAGAATTTTATCACGGGAAAAGTGATTAATTGGACCTTTTCTGACAACAAAAGCCGCATCCAGATTCCCGTTGGCGTGGCCTACGAAACAGACCTGCGCAAAGCCCAAAACCTCATTCTCGAAGCCGCCCTTGAAAACCCCAGCTGTCTGCAAGACCCTCCTCCACGCTGTTTCCTCAAAGAATTTGCCGATAGCTCCGTCAATTTCTCCCTCCTCTTTTGGGTGGGGGATGTGACACAAGAGATGCAAACAGCCAGAAGTGAGGTCATGTTCGCCATTTGGGAAAAATTTGCTGCAAATAACATTCAAATCCCCTACCCTCAACGCGAAATCCGCTGGACTTCCCCGCCTATTCCGCCAGTGCTTTAAGCCCGCGGTATAAGTCAAGGGCTTCAGGATTGGCCAAAGCTTCAACGTTTTTGACCGAGCGATTGTGAATAACCTCACGCACCGCAAGTTCAACGATCTTGTTACTCTTTGTGCGCGGAATATCTGCCACTTGCAAAATTTTGGCAGGTACATGGCGCGGCGAAGCCCCTGCCCGAATACGAGATTTGATTCGCCCAACCAAATCTTCGTCCAAAATCGTACCCTCTTTGAGCCGAACGAACAAAACTATCCGTTCATCGTTGTCCCAAGCCTGTCCAACCGCAATACTCTCCAAAACCTCTGGGATTTGCTCAACCTGACGGTAAATTTCTGCTGTTCCGATTCGGACCCCTCCCGGATTAAGGGTCGCGTCTGAGCGTCCGTGGATAATGAATCCGTGGTGGATGGTCCGCTCGATCCAATCTCCATGACACCAGATATTCGGAAAACGGTCAAAATAGGCTTTGTGATACCGACTGCCATCCTCGTCGGCCCAAAACCCGATGGGCATTGAGGGAAACGGCTTGGTACAAACCAATTCTCCGCTTCCCGCCCCGTCAGGCATTGGTTTTCCATTATCCGAGAAAGCATCAATCGCATAACCAAGGCCCGGACCTTGGATTTCCCCGCGCCAAACCGGAGAAAGAGGATTTCCAATCACAAAACAAGACACAATATCCGTTCCGCCCGAAATAGAAGCAAGGTGAAGATCCTCTTTAATCGCCTCATAAACGTAATCAAAACTTTCATGAACCAGAGGCGATCCTGTAGAGGTCAAAGTCCGCAGCGTAGAAAGATCATAGGTTTCTTTGAGTCTCACCCCGTTAGCCTTAAGGGCATCAATATATTTGGCCCCCGTTCCAAATAGAGTGCACCCGTGTTTTGTTGTGTAATCCCACAAAACATAAGGGCTGGGATAAAAGGGAGACCCATCATACAAAAGCAATGTTGCCCCACTGGCAAGGGCAGAAATCTGCCAGTTCCACATCATCCAGCCGCAGGTGGTGAAATAAAAGACACGGTCGTTCTCACGAATATCACACTGCAACCTATGTTCCTTCATATGCTGCAGCAATGTTCCCCCGTGACCATGCACAATGCACTTGGGAATCCCCGTTGTTCCCGAGGAGAACATGATAAAAAGGGGATGAGAAAATTTCACTCTTTCAAAGGTCAAATTTGCTGCAGCAAATGGTGCAACAAAATCTCCCCAAAGCTCTGCCGAAGGAATAGCCGAAAGGTTCGGTTTTTCTGCTACGAAGGGAAATACAATTGTTTTCCCAACCGAAGGCAAGCGCGGTAAAATCTCGGCAAGTTTTGAAAGGCAATCAACCGTCTTCCCACCATAAAAATACGCATCCACCGTAAGAAGGATTTTTGGCTCAATTTGCCCGAAACGATCCACCACGCCCTGCACCCCGAAATCGGGTGAAGCCGAAGACCAGATTGCTCCCAAAGAGGCTGTCGCCAACGCTCCGATCAAGGTTTCCGGTATATTCGGCATATAACCCGCAACACGATCTCCGGCCACTACCCCCGCTTTTCTGAGAGCTTGCTGCAAAAGAGAGACCTGCTGGGCTAGTTCGCGAAAACTGAATTGCCGCTCCCGCCCCGCTTCATCAAGAAAAATGATGGCAACCCCATCGTCCCGCCGCCGCAGTAAGTTCTCCGCCCAGTTTAACCGCGCTTCGGGGAAAAAATTGGCTCCCACCATTTTGTCGGCATTTTCGAGTGAAACCGAACCTTTTTCTCCAATAACTCCGCAATAGTCCCAAACTTTTGACCAAAATTCGCCAATCTCAGTCACCGACCATTGCCAAATCTCTTCGTAGTTTTCGCCGGAAAACCCTGCTTTGCGAGCAAAATCATAAAGAGAAGACCCCTGCACCCGCGAAGAAGAGGGAGTCCATAAAGGAGAAGACGGGGTAGAATCGTTCGTCATGAGAAATCTTTCTGGAAAGGACAAATCGTCCCCCATAGTTTAACCCGTTTTCCGATAAGGTGGAATCGAAAAGGCATATTCACAACTCCCATTAAAAAAAGCATTATCTAGCTGTTCAGTCCCACATTGTGATGGATGGGGTTATAATCCTACCCATCAATCCTTGGGACTATACAACTAGGGCAGAAGCTCAGCCAGTTGTTAAGACGCGTAAACCGGATAATCAAAGCGTTATCAATCGATTTGGCGCGGGCGGGTCATGTCGGGGATTGCGGGGTATAGCGCGCCCAAGAGTTGTCATAGCGGTAAATGGCGGTGTGGTTGACACTGAAAGCGAAACCTTATCATTCGAGTGCAATTCGACTAATCCGAGCGCACCCGTGGTGACATCGGATGCCAAATTTTAGGCTGCCTGTTTCTTGAGTTTTTTCACCCGGTGTTTTTGATAGGCCGTTATGTCGCGATAGAGGGAACAAGAAGGGGGAAAACGCAGATGCGTCAACGAGCAGACCAGCGAATGCTCTGCCAGATGGCACAAGATGCCGCCGAAATCGCCGGAATAGGCTAGTTTTTCGATAGTTACCGATGGATTTGCGCCGCGCGGCACCTTGCCTTCGTTCATAAGGTGTTGCCAGCCTTTTTCTTCAAACGCAGCCTTGCATGGAAGCAAGCGTTCCAAACCATCTATCAGCCGCTCGGTTTTATCTGGATCATCAATCGTCACCGTGTATTCCTCCTCTTCGTCTGCCATGTCCTCTTCCGTCATGACATCATATCCGTCTTCGCCGCAACTTTTACGAAGTTGTTCGACGATACGCTTTATCTTAGCCGGTGTTTCTTCGAGGCCGGGAATAAAAAATGGCCTACCTTTATGGCCAAAGGTGAATTGAACCTTGCAATTTTCTGTTTCGATGCCTTCCAGAATGACGCGGGCCGTCTCGTAATCCTTATGAGGCTTAAAGCCAAGGCTTTTCGCGTAGGCTTCCGCTTCCTGCACCAGTTTCTTCAGGCAACACGGCTCTATGGGAACCAGCGTCTCACCCAGATTCATCATTTGCATCATCTTGTATTGCTGCAACGGAATGTTTTCCCACAGCATGGCGTTTTTTACGCCCAGACAAAAGACATCCAGTAAGAACACGCCGACCGATATTTTACCATTTGCCAGTTTACGGCTGATCCATAGGGAGCCGAGGCCGGTCTCGAACATGCTTTCTGCCATAAGGCATTCGTGCATGGGATCAGAGGCAAGGGCAAGAACCCGTGAAACGGATTTATCAGGCTTGCGCGTTGTTTTTTTAGATCCAGCCATTTTCATAAAACCTCCTGCATATTATGGGACGAATTACCTATTCCTACCCCATTCTCAACTCTTTTTATAGGATTCCGTAAAGCATAGAAAGATGATTCTA
>CAYZAR010000147.1:0-4442 GCA_964476455.1 uncultured Micavibrio sp. | reverse complement strand
CTCATGGGCCGTGTCATTGATAAGGCTGGCATTCAGTTCAGAATTTTAAATGCGTCAAAAGGCCCTGCCGTTCGGGGACCTCGCGCTCAAGCCGACCGTAAACTTTACCGCCTCGCTATGCAATCGGCTCTGCAAGAAACACGCGGTCTTACCCTCATTGAATCTTCCGCAGAAGACTTGGTTACCGAACAGAATCAAGGTGTTAACCGCGTATGTGGGGTTGTCCTAGCCAATGGACAAACGCTCTCCTGCGCAGCCGTTGTCCTGACTACAGGAACGTTTTTACGCGGCATTATTCATCAAGGCGAAGACCAAACCCCTGCAGGCCGGATGGGGGAAGCTCCTTCAGTTGGCCTAGCCGTTACCCTCGAACGCCTTCGTCTTCCCCTTGGAAGACTTAAAACCGGAACTCCAGCGCGTCTTGACGGCAGAACAATCAACTGGTCAAACCTCGAAGAGCAAAAAGGAGATACACCTCCCCAGCCTTTTTCTTTCCTGACGGACCGGATTGAGGTTCCTCAGATTTCCTGTTTCATGACCTATACCTCGGAAAAAACACACGAAATTATTCGAAATAATATCCATCGCGCCCCCATGTATTCCGGTCAGATAAAAAGCCGTGGCCCTCGCTATTGTCCGTCCATTGAAGACAAAATTATGCGTTTCGCGGATAAAGAGCGCCACCAGATATTTCTGGAGCCAGAAGGATTAGACGATCCAACTGTTTACCCCAACGGCATTTCAACATCCCTACCCATTGACGTTCAAGATCAAATCATTCACTCGATTCCAGGGCTTGAGGCAGTAAAAGTTTTTCGTTACGGGTACGCCATTGAATATGATTTCTTTGACCCCCGTGACCTAAAACCAAATTTGGAGTCAAAAACAGTTTCAAGGCTTTTTCTGGCCGGACAAATCAACGGAACAACAGGGTATGAGGAAGCTGCCGCTCAAGGGCTTATGGCCGGAATCAACGCGGCGATTCAAGCTGGATCAGAAACAGTTTCACATGAAACAGACTCCGACAAATCGTTCATTCTCGATCGCGCCAACGCTTACATCGGGGTCATGATTGACGATCTTATTAGCTACGGAGCCCCAGAACCCTACAGAATGTTCACCAGTCGGGCAGAATACCGGCTTCGCCTTCGTGCAGACAACGCCGACCAAAGACTAACTCCCAAAGGAATCTCTATAGGTTGCGTCAAGGACACTCGTACCCAAAAATGGTGCAAAAAGGCCGAATCTCTCGCCGCTGCACAACAAAAAGTTAGAACATTGGCCATGACCCCAAACGAGCTGTCTCGCCTCAATTTGGGCTTGGTTATCAATCAAGATGGACAACGACGCTCCGCCTTTGATCTCCTTCGCACCCCAACAATGGACTGGGAGAAAATTTGTCAAATCTGGCCTGAGCTCCGTTCAATAGAACCAAATATTGTTGAACAGGTAGAAATTGACGCAACTTACTCAGGCTATATGGACCGCCAAGAATCTGATATTCACTCTTTCAGAAAAGATGAAGGGCTTCTTCTTGCGCCAGACTTGGACTATAAAAAAATTGGAAGTCTTTCAAACGAAATCCGTCAGAAGCTTGAATCGGCCCGCCCAACCACGTTAGGGGCTGCGTCAAGAATTTCAGGAGTAACACCAGCTTCCTTAGTTGCTATTCTCCGCTACGTCAGAAAGAAACCGGACTCCTCAAATGCGGCTTGATGAAAAAATAGACGCCTATGAACGCCTTCTAAAAAAGTGGCAAAACACCATTAACCTCGTCGGGCCATCAACCCTTTCTGAAGCAAAAAAAAGACATTTCGAAGATTCCCTACAGCTACTGAAACATATTCCCGTGGCAGCAAAAACCCTTTATGATTTGGGGTCGGGCGCTGGTTTCCCCGGACTTGTTCTGGCCATGGCCAAACCAGATTTGGATGTTCACCTCATTGAATCGGACGCAAGAAAGTGCCAGTTCCTGAAAACGGTTTCACGTGAAACTGAGACTCCCGTGACCGTCCATAACCAAAGAATTGAGTCGGCAAACCTACCCCCTCCCGACGTCCTCACAAGTCGCGCTTTGGCGAATCTTTCAACCCTTTTCAAGCTCACTCAAAAATGGTGGGAGAACAACTCCAAAATATTTCTTGTTTTTCCCAAAGGCGAAAACTTCCAGCAGGAGCTGGGCGAGACACAAAAAATATACAGATTTGGACACAAGATTATCCCCAGCCAAACAGATGAATCCGCTTCCATCATTTTGGTTCAAAACATCTCGCTTCTCTAGGGGTTGTTGGCACTTGCCCTGTGGATAAAACATCCCCTCCCACGACTCCTCTTGACCAGAGGGGGCAAGGTTTACTAAAGTGAACCTCATCCCAATAAACAAAACTGACAAGTGCCCAAGACAGGTTAGCCTCATGATCCAAGCTTCTGAAATTGTCCCCAGCTCTCCCCGTCCCCGCGAGGATGAGTTGTCCGAGCCGCAAGGAAAACTTCCTCGCTTGCTTGCTATTGCCAATCAAAAAGGTGGGGTTGGGAAAACTACAACGGCGGTTAATATGGCCACGGCCTTGGCTGCTGTTGGTAAACGTGTCCTGCTGCTTGACCTTGATCCTCAGGGAAACGCCTCAACAGGTCTAGGGGTCAAACGATCCAACATCAAAAAAAGCAGTTACGATCTCCTCTTTGAAGAAGGATTGAACGCATCAGAGCTAGCCGTTGCTACCAAGGTTCCAGGACTTTATGTTGTCCCGTCTTCCATTCACCTTGCCGGAGCTGAAATTGAGCTGGTCACTCTCAAACGCCGCGAGTACAGATTGCGCGAAGCTCTTCGGCGACCCCTGCCTTTTGACTATGTGATTATTGATTGCCCTCCTTCGCTTTCTTTGGTTACCCTGAACGCCTTGGTTGCAGTAGACGCAATTGTTGTTCCTCTTCAGTGTGAGTTTTATGCCCTAGAGGGTCTTTCTCATCTCGTGAAAACCATTGACAAAGTTAAACAGCACTTCAACCCCAAACTTGAAATTCATGGCGTTTTGCTCACCATGTATGACCCGCGCAATCGTCTCTCCGGAGCCGTGGCTGACGATGTCCGCGAGTTCTTCGGTGAGAAGGTTTATAAAACAGTTATTCCTCGCAACGTCCGTCTCTCCGAAGCACCTTCTTACGGACTACCAGCTATCGTTTACGATATGAAATGCCCGGGCGCACAAGCTTATATCAAACTGGCTGGAGAAATCATTCGCCGCGAGAAACAAATTGCCGCCGCCCCATCCGATTCTAATAAAACTCAAACCGAAGCAGCATAAACGATGAGCCCCCAAGATACAGAACAAGCCGCCCCCCGCAAAAAAGCCTTAGGCCGTGGTCTTTCCGCCCTTTTCGAAGATGACGAAGACGATCGCTCCTCCGGCCCAGAAGACACGGAGTCAAGCAGGGAAAATTCAGGAAGCGGGTCCCAACGGCGAGTCATTGGTATTGCCCAAATTGTGCCAAGTGAATTCCAACCACGCCACCAGTTTAACGATGCCACGCTGGAAGAACTATCTCAATCGATTCAACAACATGGGCTTATTCAACCTATTCTTGTCCGCCCAAGACCCTTTCAGGAGGGCGTGTTTGAGATTGTAGCCGGAGAACGCCGTTGGCGCGCAGCCCAGAAAGCTCAACTTCACGAAGTTCCGGTGATTATTCGGGAACTGGATGATACCACAACACTTGAAATTGCCCTGATTGAAAACCTGCAGAGAGAAGATCTCAATGCCGTTGACGAAGCTCGCGCCCTCAGGCAGCTTGCCGAAGAATTTGACTATACCCAAGAAGAAGTTGGCGAAAAAGTCGGAAAAAGCCGCAGTTATATAGCAAATATGCTCCGCTTAACCGAATTAAACCCTGTTGTTCTCGCCATGATTTCAGACGGGAAATTAACGGCTGGTCATGCGCGAGCCTTGCTCTCTCTGTCCACCGAACAACAAGAAGAACAAGCCAGAAAAATCATCGCCCTTGGGTTTAATGTTCGCCAAACCGAAAAAATGGTCAATGACATTCACGGCCGCCCCAGCAAAGAAAAGTTAAAGACTCTGGGGGGAAAAGTTGAAAAAGCTGCAACAGAGAAAGACCTCAACACCATCGCCCTAGAGCGCGAAGTTTCGAACGTGCTCGGCATGAGCGTTTCAATAGACATGAAAAGCCAGCAAGAGGGGTGTATGAGCATCTCTTTCCGGACCCTCGACCAACTGGACGAAGTCCTGCACCGGCTTTCACACAACCCGGGCCGATTGGCCATTAAGGGGTAAGATTGTCGTTCCCGATCAGATAATAAAACCTTTGATATGATCACTCATATTACACATCCTTTGTGGGGCAAAGTTTATGAGTATCGGGGACGGTTTAATACCAATCCGTGTATGAAGAGACCTGTATGAGCCAATCGCGGTGAGCGATGG
>CAYZAR010000146.1:0-4499 GCA_964476455.1 uncultured Micavibrio sp. | reverse complement strand
AGAGGAAGACACCCCTCCCCTAGCCTATACGACCAAGGTACATGGACATTTGTTAATATAAGGTTAGCAAACTTACAGAGGGGATAAAAGACTTAAAAAACCGTTGAGCGTAAAATTTGGCTTTTATGTTGGTAAATCTTTTGGTTTTCTCTCGGCTGTGCTACTATTTATAGTAAGTCGGCTGATAAAGTGGTTTTGAGGAGCTTGTCCTGTGGTCATGCGGGGGTTTGAGGGTGTCTGGGGGCGGATCTTGCTTTCGAAGAAGGTGGGCTTCGGCCTTTTGCTTCTGATAAGTGGAGCGTCACTTCTGCCGACTCCTGTTCGAGCAGCAGGAGCCGTTTACGATATTCCCCCTTATAATAACCCGATTTGCAATTGCTGTGTTCTTCCCGGGGAAGTGATGCGTGAGATGATTACGGGGACTGTTCTGTGGACGGGGCAGCCGGATCTTCATCACTGGTATATTGAAACGCTTTACCAAAAGAAAATTGAGCCAGCTTTCATGAGAATGGCTGACCAGATGATTAAAAACGTGACCACTCAGGCTAGAAGTATCGGGACTTTCTACGATGCCCAGAACCAACTGACTGCGCAGCGTTCTTTGCAAAGGGCCAATGTCGAATCTCAAAGCCACTACTCAACCAGTGAGGCCTTGTGTAAATACGCTAGTCTTTCTACGAGCCTTGCCGCGTCTGAGGCTAAGCAAAATGCGGTTCGCCTTGGAATTATGGAACGTTCACAGAACCGCCAGTTGATGAGTTCGAATATGAACCCTGCCAGTAGTGCAGAAGCAGGACGGACCCTTGGTCAATCTGCGGATAAGGCGGGGCGGATGAGTCAGTTTTTAGCAAAGTTCTGCGATCCGAATGATAGTGATGCGGCGTTTGCTGGAATGTGTACATCTAGCCAAGACACTCAGATAAACAGAGATATCGATTTAACACGCACAATTGACGCCCCTTTGACATTGGATGTTAACTTTACCAGTGGGGGCGGGGCTCCAACAGTTGACGAAGAAAACGTAATGGCCCTTGCCAATAACCTTTACGCCCATGATCTTGCGCTAAATATAGGAAACTCGGACTTCAAATCTATGGCCTCAGCGAGTAACGCAAATGAAGGTATCAAAGATTTGCAGGATTTCCGTTCCGCTGTTGCCAAACGAAGTGTGGCTGAAAATAGCTTTGCAGCGATTGCCGCCATGAAGGCGGCTGGAACGGGAGGATCAACGCCTTATCTGAAGTCAGTTTTGGCAGAGCTAGGAATTTCCGCTGCGGATGCGGACAAGTTGATTGGAACCAACCCGAGTTATTACGCTCAAATGGATATTCTTGGACGAAAACTTTATCAAGCACCGGCCTTCTATGCGAACCTGATGGATTCACCAGACAACGTGGCACGCCAAAGTGCGGCTCTCAAATCTATCTCTCTCATGCAGCAGCGAGATATTTATGAAAGTATGCAGCGGTCCGAGATGCTGCTTTCGACCTTGCTTGAAATGTATATCGTGCAAGAACAAGATAAGATGACCAATGAGGGGGTTAAGTAGAGTCATGAAGCAGCTATCCCTCTCTCACCTAATCCGCACGTTTTTTCTACCCTTGTGGGGATGTGTCCTCTTCTCTTTTTTAGTGTTTCTTCCCAGTCCGGCTGAAGCGAAGTGTTCTTGTTGCAAGTGCGTATGCCCATTTATTTGCTGCAAGTCTGGCTCGACATTTAGCTATATATTTCAGGCTTTTGTTGACTATCGTACAGATTTTATCATGAACACGTTCTATACTGATACAGCAGAACCTTCTTATATGAAATCCTCGGATCAATTGATTAAAAACTGGTCCGCACAGGCTGCCACGATTGGTAAGTTAATGGATGCTTCAAACACGATGGAAGCAATGCGCGATATACAAGTGCAAAATGCTCAATCCACCCGGAAATATATGCCTTCTGAACAAGTTTGTCGCTTCGGATCTATGACGACTAGTCTTGCTGTGACCGATGTCAAAGTGCGGGCTAACCAAATGGCCTTGAGTGAAATTGCTTTGGCGCGGCATCTTGGATCTGTTTATTCGGTGGCGGCTGGTGGACGAGGGCAAGATAACGAGAACCGTTTGGCTCAGTTTGGCGAGCAGTTCTGTGACAAGAATGACAATGATAGTGGTCTCGATCAGCTCTGTAACGTAGCGAGCCCCCCTTCAGATCGCCGTCACAACCGCGACATTGATTTTGCCAGAACTATTGATGACACGCTGACTATCAACAATCTTGATTTCGGGAATGCTACGAAAACAGAATCTGAAGGCAACGTGATTGCTCTCGGGCATTACTTGTACGGGCACAACCAATTTGTAAAACGAATTAGCCCCGCCGAAATTGGGGAAGGTCAGGGAGCACAAGCTCTCCTGCAAGATGTGCGCTCTGTGGTTGCGGCGCGTTCGATGGCGCAAAACAGTTATAATGTCATTGCAGCGATGAAGGCGGGGAGCGAATCCGGATCAGCGGTAAAACCTATGATGGATCAGTATCTCTCCAAGCTTGGAATTTCGGCAGCGGATGCAAAAAAACTGATTGGTGACAGCCCGAGCTATTTTGCTCAAATGTCTGTTTTGACTAAAAAGATCTACCAATCCCCGGATTTCTATGCGGGGTTGATGGATAGTCCTGAAAATGTTTCTCGTAGCACCGCTTCCATGGAAAGCTTCGAGTTGATGCAAGACCGTGATATTTTCGCATCAACATCGCGGTCCGAGGCTCTTCTAGCGCTGTTATTAGAGCTGGAAGCTAGAAAGTTTGACGAGTCTGTCAAGGATCGCGGAGCCGGAAATGACAGCAAACCTTGAGGAGTGTAAGATTATGAATCATAAAAAACGGTCAGCTTTTTCCTCTCTGCTTCTCGTGTGTTTTGGCGCGGCTGTTTTGGTTCCTTTTCCTTTGAAGGAGGCTTCGGCCTGTGGGGGGTGTACGCCGTGTTCGGTATGGTCAGATCAGGTGACTACCGAAATGGATCGTCACAAAGACTGGATGGTTGATGAATGGTGGGAAGGGTATGTTGAGCCCGGGTTAATGAAGCTTTCAGACCAAACCATCAAAGCCATGTCGTGGGAATCTGCAACGATTGGCAGATTCATGGACGCTCAAAACCAGTTGGGGAGTATGCAGGCTCTTCAGGAAATGAATGCAAAATCAACCAACTCCTACGCAACAAGCACGTCTTTGTGCCAATTTGGTTCTTTGACCAAAAGCTTGGCGGCTTCGGAAGCAAAAGCAAAAGCCAACCAAATTGTACTTGCTGAGCGGTCGCAAAACCGCCAGTTGGGCCACAATAATATGGCTTCGCAAACAGGATCCCAAGGAGACCGTATGGCTCGTTTGGCTCAGTTTCAAGCCAAATTCTGTGATAAGTCAGATTTTAATGGAGGGATGAAAGATTTATGCTCCGGCTCTCCACCGGATACAATGCTGAACCTTGATATTGATTTTGCGCGGGCGGTAGATGCAAAGAAGACTCTCAATGTTGATTTCACCGACACCTCGAAAACTGACGATGAAGAAGCAGTGATTGCTCTTGCTAGCAACCTTTATGCGCATCAAACATTTGATCGGATGGGAGCAGGTGGGCTTAAGGATTCAAACGCCAAAGATAACCGAACGACTTACCTTGACCAGCGTTCTATTGTTGCCAAACGTAGCGTAGCGGAAAACTCTTTTAACGCATGGGTTGGAAAGAAAGCAGAAGGGGAAGCTGGATCAAAAACTTATATTGAGGCCGTTCTCAAAAGTCTTGGAGTTCCAGCGGCGGATCTTCCTAAGTACCTTGGGGATAAACCGAGCTATGATGCACAAATGGAGGTTCTTACTAAAAAAGTTTTCCAAGACCCTGCCTATTACGCCAACTTAATGGATAATCCGGCCAACGTTCAACGCCAATACGCCTCGTTGCAGGCGTTCGGTTTGATGCAGCAGCGGGATATTTTTGAAACGATTCTGCGTTCCGAGATGTTGCTTTCTTTGATTGTTGAGATGGAGGTTTCAAAATTCCAAGATGATGTACAAAACCGTCTGAACTCAGGAAAAAAATAAGGAAGACAGGGGTTAATTATGGCGGTGCGGAATTGTTTTTCTCCTCGAAATTTTTTGGCATTAGCCGGATTGGTAGCTTTATGCCTGGGAGTTTTGTTTCCGCTTGATGCTTTTTCCAGTCCAGAAGGACCGAAAGGGGCTGCTTTGAATCTGACGGGAACGGGTGCTGCGCCTTCGGCCCAAGTTTCTCTTTCGACAGGAAAAACTCAGACACTAACAACTCAAGCAGATAAAAACGGGAACTTTTCTTTCACGGGTCTTGGTTATGCCCCTGGTTATCCCTTAGCATTTAAGCTTCAGATTTCCCCGCAAAAGATACGTGGGAGAAGTTTTTCCGGTAACAATTTATCTTTCAAGATAGACCCTATAGGAGCCTATGCTGAGGTGCAAGGTTCGGTGACTAAGGCAGCCAGTGTTGTCGT
>CAYZAR010000145.1:1047-4511 GCA_964476455.1 uncultured Micavibrio sp. | reverse complement strand
GTCCACCCCATCCGGCTTCCACGCTCCACGCACTGTCAAAAATTTTGCCAAAGGCGGCAGGAATATTCTGATAGTTAACAGCCAAAACCACAAGCCCCGCACCGATGTAAAGCAGAGCCATGCCAGGCGTTAATCGCGCCGCCACTTTTGAAATACTCTGAACACCACCCAAGGTGACAATTCCGGTCAAGATCGCCAATCCCACTCCAAAGAGCCAACCATTCCCTTTCAAGAAACTGGCCTCACCACCCGTCACATACAATACTTGCCCAAAGACTTGATTGGCTTGGAACATATTTCCCCCACCAATGGCCCCTGCGATACAGCACAAGGCAAAGAAAGCAGCCATAAAGATGCCGATTTTTCTCATGCCCCGATTTTCGAAAGCATCTCGCAAGTAATACATGGGGCCACCCCCCACCTCATCCGGCCTATCGGTATCAGGAAAGTGCCTATATTTAACCCCCATTGTCACTTCGGCAAACTTGCTGCCCATACCCAAGATACCCATGACCCCCATCCAGAAAGCCGCCCCAGGTCCACCAACCGTCACAGCCACCGCAACGCCTGCAATATTGCCAAGGCCAATTGTGGCAGAGAGACACGCCGCAAGAGAGTCAAAATTGCTGATTTGTCCTTTGGCCTCTGGCTCATCGTATTTATGGGTCAAACAATCGAAAGCGTGTTTGAAATAGCGAAGATTGGCAAACTTCAGATAGAAACTGAAAAAGACCCCTGCCGCTGCCAGCCAGACAACAATCAAAGGAAGATTTTGCGTGATTTCGCCTGTCGGGGAATCAAACTCAAGCGGAATACTATAAAAGACGTATTTTTCGGCAGCTTCTGCAACTGCGCCAAAGGCAGTATTGATGACGGCATCAATAGTCATTTTCCATCCCTCCCCTCCCTATAGAAAAATCGTCCTAATTCGATGCACAAATAGGATGGGAAACAGGATGCCCGGGGAAAATCGTTGCCGCCCATTTCCGCAACCCTTTGTCGTTCATTTTAGATGCCTTAGGAATGCGCGGCGCATAGGTCTGACAAAACGCATCTGGACGCATTACTGCTGCATCTTTAGAAATTTTGTTAGCAAAATCAGTCCTCAACTGGTGCAGAGACATTTCAGGATCATCACGTCCTTCGCGGCGAAAAAAGGCAATCAATGTTTTTTCATAGCCAGAAAAAACACTTCCATGAGCATTGGTGAATTCTTTGTACTGAAGATAAAGGTTTTTTTGTGTTTTGGGCCATAAATGTTGGCAATTCAAACCAATCACCATTAGTTCGCTATGAATACGAATTCCCTGCTCGGCTTCGGCTTCCTTCATAGTATAGCAGTTGGCAAAAGCCGATGAGGAAAAGACAAAAATAGCCAAAAATACAAGAAAAAACTGTTTCATGGTTTCCTACAGCTCAACAGCAGTCAATAAAGGTTTTCCTTCGAAATAAGCCAATATATTGGCAATCACCAGGCGGCCCATTTCAGAACGGGTCTCGGCTGTGGCGGAGCCAACATGGGGTAAAAGAACGACATTGTCCATCGAAATTAATGCCTCTGGCACATTTGGTTCATTTTCATAGACATCAAGCCCTACCCCCGCAATATCACGGTTTCTAAGGGCAATTAACAAATCTTCAGTGTTCACCACCGACCCTCGCGCAATATTCACCAAATACCCCTTTGGCCCAAGGGCTTTAAGAATTTTTCCCGTCACGAGGTTTTTTGTTTCGGATCCCCCTGGACAAGCCATAACCAAAACATCACTCGCTTCGGCCATTTGCCGCAAATCAGCGTAATAAGGATAAGGCAGGTCCGGCTTTTGTCGAGGCCCATGGTAAGCTATTTTCATATCAAAAGCAAGGCAGCGATGCGCAATAGCCCGCCCAATCCTGCCCATTCCAACAATTCCCACTGTTTTTCCAGACAAAGAAGTGGATAAAGAAAAAGCCCCCGAAGCCCATTTCCCAACCCGCACATACATATCGGCCTCAACAATCCGGCGCATCAGGCACAAGATGAGGGAAAGAGCAATATCCGCCGTATCTGGAGTCAAAATGTCAGGCGTATTGGTGACGGCAATTCCCCGCGCCTTGGCCGCGCCGAGATCAATATTATCCACCCCTACTCCAAACTGAGCAACGATCTCAAGATTGGGCAAGGATCCGAGAATTCGCGCTGTAACTGGTATGCCGTTATAGGCCGAGAGAATCCCAACAATATCGTTTTTATACGCCTGCAGCACCGCCTCGGGATTTGACTCTTTCCACAGGCGGATCAGATCAAAACTCTTCTCTAATGCATCCATTTCCGCAGGAAGCAAAGAACCAAGAGCCAGAATGGTCTTCTTTTTCATGTCAAGCCTGTAAAAACTTTGTTGATCCCCCTACCTTAAACATGGTTAAACCATCCGTCAATTGACAGGAAAGATATGACTGAACACCAAGCAAACCGGAAAAAACTCTTCATCAAGACATGGGGATGTCAGATGAATGTGTACGACACCCGCCGAATGGAGGATGTCTTGCGTCCGCTCGGCTATGACAACGTGGACACACCAGACAATGCCGACATGGTTATTCTCAATACCTGCCATATCCGAGAAAAAGCTACCGATAAGGTTTTTTCAGATCTTGGACGCTTGAGAGAACACAAAATTGCCAAAGAAGCCACGGGCGGACAAATGCTTCTCGCGGTCGCAGGCTGCGTGGCTCAAGCTGAGGGAGAGGTCATTCTTGATCGTGCAAAATATGTGGATATGATTTTTGGTCCTCAGACCTACCACCTTCTTCCTGAAATGGTGGCCAAAATTACAGGGGCCTACGGAAAACACCGCGTTATTAATACTGACCTTCCCACCCTTGAAAAATTTGACCGCCTCCCTGAAGAAACAAAGAATCAAGGCCCCTCTGCCTTTCTTTCTGTTCAAGAAGGATGCGATAAGTTTTGTAGCTTTTGCGTTGTGCCCTATACGAGAGGAGGGGAGTATTCCCGTCCCGTTCAGTCTATTCTGGAAGAAGCTCGCCGCCTCGCGGATAACGGAGCCCGCGACCTCACCCTGCTAGGTCAAAACGTCAATGCCTTTCATGGAGAAGGTCCAGATGGAAAAATTTGGGGACTGGGCCGCTTACTTGAAGAACTTTCTTCTTTCAATGGACTGGATCGCCTCCGCTATATCACGTCTCACCCTTGCGATGTTGAAGATGATCTGATTGCGGCGCACCGCGACTTGCCGAAAGTCATGCCTTTTCTGCACCTTCCGGTTCAAAGCGGATCTGACAAAGTTCTGAAAGAGATGAACCGCAAACATACGGCCCAGTCCTATTTAGACATTCTGGCGAAGTTTCGCGCAGCACGTCCCGACATAGCTTTTTCCTCCGATTTTATTGTTGGCTTTCCCGGGGAGACAGAAAAAGATTTCGAAGACACCGGCGCCACCAGCGTTCCCACCGTTGAGCTCTCC
>CAYZAR010000145.1:0-1037 GCA_964476455.1 uncultured Micavibrio sp. | reverse complement strand
ACACCTTAAAGCTGGTCGAGCAAGTTGGTTACGCCTTTTGCTATTCGTTCAAATACAGTGCCCGCCCGGGAACTCCCGCCGCAAACATGAAAAATTTGGTCCCTGAACAAGTAAAGGACGAACGTCTGCAAAGACTCCAGACCCTGCTAACCGCGCAAAGCATCGCGTACAACTCTTCTTTTCTTGGAAAAACCCTTCCGGTTCTTTTTGATGGATTTGGCTCCCGAGAGGGCCATTTGCATGGCCGGACACCTTACAACCAAGCCATTCACGTTCCCGCAGCACAGCGGCTTTATGGCCAAATAGTTAATGTGGAAATAACCTCTGCCGGAAGCACCGCCCTAACGGGGAGAATTCAAACCCTCGAAGAAAAAACGGTTGACAAGCAAGCCGAATAAAAATAGAAAAACCACCTGACCGCACTCCATTATTCCCTGATAGCTCAGCGGTAGAGCAAGCGACTGTTAATCGCTTGGTCGCAGGTTCGAATCCTGCTCAGGGAGCCATTTTTCAAATCCGCCTGTTTTTTCGCTTTCCAGCAATTCATTGCTATCCAAGTCAGATATAAATTCTGCAAGTGTATCAAACGGTTGCTTGAATTGAACGGTTAGCAAGCCATCCTTCCAAACGCAGTTCGATAATAAAAAGTTCAGCAGGCGACGTTTTTCATGGGGCGACTGCTTCATAAAAAGGAATCCGGCGTTCTGGGCCAGTTCGAGTAATTGAATGCCCTCTTCGAGATAGGTCTGGCTGGCGTTTTGCAGGGCTTCCATTTTCGCCAATATCTTTTTCTGCTCTTCCCGCCATGCTCCGGCCTTCCCTTCAAAGAAGGCTTCTGAAATCTTGCCGTCCAGCTTATCCACATACATGCCGTCTATACGGGTTTCCAGCCGCTTGTATTCGCCCTGTAACCGGCTCAAGGTTTCCTCATGGTACTGCCGCTTGTCCACATGGCTTTCTTTCAGGGCTTGGCATACCCAGTCCAGAACATCATCGTCAAACCGCAGCTTTTTCAGGGCTTCTCCAAACTGTCGTTC
>CAYZAR010000144.1:0-4526 GCA_964476455.1 uncultured Micavibrio sp. | reverse complement strand
GTCCTGACCAATCAGACGGCTCAGGACTCCAAATCCTTGGAAGAATTTTTGATTTTTTTTACTTTTCTCGAAGGCCGCCACGGCAAGATTCAAGGTTTCCTTGCGGCGATTATCATCAAAACTTGGTATTTTCTGGCCTCCGAAGAGGTTATACAGATCGTTTTCGTCCATTTTACTCCCCTCCTCCTGCTGTCAGTTTTTTCCGCGCTTCCATGATTCTCCATGAAACCGTACTCTCAGCACAGCCCAAAACCTCGCCGGCCTGTTTGTGGGAAAGCCCCTCACCAAAAACGAGAAGAACTGCATCGCGCTCAGCTTCCGGCAAGGCACGAACCCTTGCCGCCTGTTCACTAAGCATTAAATTCCGCTCAGGGTCATCAGAACCTGAAAGACTTTCGGCCATATCGTCAACATCTTTGTGATGTGCCCGATTATTGGCCTTAACCCGCACCCAATCGCGGTAAGTATTGAGAGTGACAGTATAAGCCCATGTCGTGAATTGGGACTCACCGCGAAAAGTTCCGATTGTTTGCGCAATTTTCAGGCACGTCATCTGGGTTATATCCTCGGCATCCTCACGGTGACCACACAACCGAAAAGCCATACGAAAGATCACGGCATATTGGCTTTCCAACAACTTGCGAAAAGCATCGGTACTCCCGATTTTGGCGAGATGTGCCAGCGCAGCAGTTTCGTCGGATGGTGTCACCATAAAAAGTCTTCATGCCCTGTTAGACGGGAGATTCTGCCTTATCCTTGGCCAGATTTTGCAAAAAATCAATAGACCTCTTATTGAATCAACGTAATTTCGGCCTTGTCTGGATCAATCGAGAGCCACAAGCTCTCCGTTTCAGACAAATATTGCCGCAAGTCTGCAATAAACCCCTGCCCTAAGGCGGTAACACACGGCAAGTTGCTCTCCCGCGCAATCGTGCAGGCATGAGAGAGTGTTCCCCCATCACCATACAAAACTGCCTTTGCATATAAAAATAGTTCGACAGTTTCAGGGCGTGCGCGAGGGAAAACCAACACCAACGGATCAAAAAGAGATTTGATAAAATCCAGATCAGGCTTTCCCTCAATCAGCAGGGCACGCGCATTGATTAAATCTCCACAAACCGACAATCCTCGCCACCGGGTACGAAGAGCAGAAGAGAGGTTTTCCAGCCGCTTCATAGCTGGCGGCTCATTCCAGAAATGGGGAGGATAGGCAAAAACGGGCGGAGCAGAGACCTCATCCGGAAACATCTCCTGCCATGCCGGCGTAAGGCCAGTTCGGCGTTTCTGCAAAGCTTGCATCTTTTTAATCGTTGCCTTGACCTTTGGTGGTGGATTATTCATCCACCGCGAGAGGGTTTCCGCATTGTGGCGAGGAAGCCTCATCGTCAAGGATAACAGGGAAATCCCCAAAGCAATACTTTGAGTGATCTTCTCCTCTTGCGTTGAAGGAACTGGATCGGCAAGGCACTTCTCAATATACCGTTCTACCGACCACTGCGCCTTCATCAATTGCCAAATTGTTCTCACTGAATAACAAGGCTTGAACTGATACCCACCGTCTTCTGATGGAATAGGAACAATACAACCGCAACTAACGCTATTGGTCATCTCGGACCAGTTGATATAGGGAACGTCTTGCACCCATTTAATCATAGCCGCGCCAGACGATTTTATCCCAAGCTTACAAAGAGCCTTATTCCAAGGAGAATTAGGGTATCCTGCACTGAATATTTCCTCAAGCCTTTCTTTCCCTGCTTGATCCAGCCTGTCTGGCAGAGACGTATCTTCAGCGAATTTTAGCCAAAGCACACTCACCGCATAACTCCTCGCGGACCAGCAAAAGCGGTTATCGTATAAGAATTGGCAATATAAATGACCCCGTCTTTATAAAGCGGGGCGGTGTAACTTCCCTTGCCGACATCCATGTGCCCGACAGATTCTCCTGTTCTGGCCTTTCGGATATGAACCGCACCATCAAGAGAAATTGCTACAACAAGAGGCTCGGGACCGTCTTCGATCAAGGCGCAATCTGCTTGAAATTCACGACCTAATTTCTGCGTCCATGCTATTTCGCCACTGGTCATTTTCACGGCAATCAAACTTCCATCTTTGAGCGTAAAAAATGCCAAGGAACGGTCCGCCAAGACCTGCCCATCTGGTAGCGGCATAGCGGAAAGCTCCCTCTGCCAGAGCAGTTTTCCCTCGGCGTTCAGTCCATAAAGCCAACCTTTGTCAGTGTCTTTATTGACCCCCACTTGACCAATAGCCGTACTGACCAAGATTGTGTCATCTGGCCCTGCCAAGACATCTCCCATCGGGTTTCCTAACAACTCGGTCTTCCAGAGTGTTTTGCCACTCTCCACATCAATTTCAAACAAAGCCGATCCAGATACAGCATCATCAGGGTTAAGCTTCGCCGCTGCAAACAGGCGGTTATCGCGCAGTAAAGGAGACACATCTATATGCCCCAGCAGCGCGCGCCAATTTTTCTCTCCGGTTTTTGTATCCAGTGACCAAAGCCCTTCGGTTCCCGCGCCCGAAAACAGGCGATTGTTTTCTTCGTCAATTGCGGGAGTTGATTCAAGATGACTGCGAAAACGCCTCTCCCATAACACTTTCCCATCCAAATAGGAAAAAGCCGTAAGAGCCGACATATCCGCAGTATGCAAACCTTCCCCAATATAAACCATTTTGTCCATCACCGCCGGAGCCGTGAAAATCGGTTGGGATTTGTGCAATGTTTCAATTTTCGAACCATCCCATTTTGAACGCATTTCGAACGAACCTTTGTAGGTTCCAATCATCAAGCGGTCATGGACCAAGTCCATGTTTCCTAGATTTTGTTCTTCGGTTTGCACACTCCAGATTTTTTCAAAAGGCGGATAGGCTTTTGGCAAACGCGAGGCCGGAGGAGGAAGAAGAAAACTTTCAACCTTTGAATAAGATTCTGCCGCAACCAACTCAGACCCCTCATCCTTGGGTGGAAGACGGAATTGTTCCCATGCGTAAATTCCCCCTGCTGCGATGAAAGAAATCGCGGTGACCGCCCAGATAGCTTTTCGGAATTTGTGGTGAACAGCCATATAGTTCCGCGCCATCTGACTTCCCCCCGCTACCGCTCCGATAAAAGAGAGAACCCAAGGCAGAATTTCAGCCAAAGGAATAAGAGCTGGAAAAATGTAGAAAGTTGAGCGATTCCGCAGTAAAGATGGCTTATGTGTCGGTTTTTTCATGCTGTCTTTTCCTCTCAATATAGAATAAGACGAGCACAAAGAAGAAATTCTTGGAAAAAACCTATCTCTACCATCCTCCGCCACCACCGCCGCCGCCACCGCCGCCGGAACTGCCCCCTCCACCGCTGCCGCTGCTGGACCCGGGAGGGGTACTGGCACTAGAAATCGTGGAGTTCAGGTTTTCGCCCAGTGTTCGACCAAGGTTTCCGATATTAAATCCCGAGTTCGAATGGTACCAAAGGTCCGTAGAGGAAGACTCGTAACTTGTTTGCCCTGCTTTCACCAAATCCGAGAAGTACTCACACCATTTCTGTTCAACCCCTAAGGCCAAAGCATAAGGAAGCATCTGTTCAAATTTTTCTGGCGTGATGGTTTTAGGATAGAGCGCATTCAGCCTTGCTTCTTCTGCCACACTCAAGAACATTTTGAGCCCCGCCGCATAATTAGCTATTTCCTCGCCTTTCTTCGTATATTTTTTGAGCGGGCCCCCAAACCCCATTAACAAAACAACCTGCACAAGAAAAGTTGCAATGCAGACATAAACTCTTTGGTCCTGAGTAAGAGACAACCCAAAAACCGCAGAGAAACTGAAAAGCATGATGATAAAACCTGCCAATAAGATTCCAAAATTTTTCGAAAAATAAGCATCCTCATAGGGGTGAGTGAGGCTTTTCTCATGAATTTCCTGAACTTTCTGTAGCAACAGAGCCAACTCTCTTCTCTTTTGACGAGAAGATTTACTTATCCCCTTGAAAAAACCAGATTTAGGCAAGACAAGTCGAGATTCTCGTCCAAAAATTATGCTTAAGAGGTTCAACGTATCGTGAGATACTTTACCTGTGCGCGTAAGAACGGTCTCATCCTCATTATCTTCGATACGAAGACATCCCTTAACCGCAGCATTCACGATAAAACACGTCAAAGTCTTTGCGTCATATCCTTGCTTTACAACAAAGCGAAGAAGATCTGGACTAGTTCCCTCTGGAACATCAAAGCGGGGAATGATCGTTCCACGAGGATCGCGTCCCTTTTTCCACCATGCAACAAAAAGAAAGACGAAAAGAAAAACACTTGAAGCAAAGAAAATGACCCAGACGCGGTTATCCTTCAAAAACAGAGCTAGTTTTTGCGCCTCAGTCGGGGCATGAACAAATCCCTTGGGGATAGAGGCCGCAACGGTGAACCCTTCACCTGCCCCCAGAGGATCATTTGTTTCCGCAACAAAGATATTATCTTCTACCCCTGCCCTATACGCCCTGCCAGTGGCTCCGAAAGCTCCTGTGTACCCTGCAT
>CAYZAR010000143.1:0-4530 GCA_964476455.1 uncultured Micavibrio sp. | reverse complement strand
ATAGTAAAGGACAAATATGGCAGCTTGGATAAAAAGCCGCCAATTGATAATGAGATTATCCGCCTTGTCTTTAAATCAAAGTTAGGCGCGACAACATGACAGTAATCATCCCGACCCCCGGCGACAATATTCCGCCGGAACCGGATCAATATACCCAAACATCTCCTGACATGACCGCACCACATGCGGAAAACAGGATATTTTTCTTTAACTGTAAAATTCTCCGGTTTGGGACGGATGATAAGGTTTATGCCGCTGCAATAATATTATCGTCGGCCCTGCTGCTTGTGCTGTGTTTTATATGCTTGCTTATGGCCGTCACCGATAACCAAGATTTGAAACACATTGCAGCATTGCTCGTTAGTGCGTTTACCGGAACATCAGGTTACGCTTTCGGGCGAGCATCTATAGCAAAGAAGGATATGCCATGTGACGACTGATTTCATGTCATCCTACAAGGTATTTTTATGCGACACGGGCGCGACACGGCGCAGAATATTTTTGCCAACCTTTTGAAATCACGAAGCTATCTGGCGCACCTGATTTGCCTCATAACCTGAAGGCCGTCAGTTCAAATCTGGCCCCCGCAACCAATAAAATCAAGCACTTAGCGCGAATTTATTGACCTCTTATTAACCATATTGCTCCATAATTGACTTACACGGTACTTACACGTTTTAACCTGTAGGAGTGTTATAATGGACATGGAGCAAACTCATCCTGTTTTAGGCGGCAAGTCTTTCAGGCTATCCAGCTCATAAAGGTCAACGTCGAACTGGTCTGGTGTATCTTTGTTTAGGTCAAAGTTATATCCGTTCTCGCCTACGGCTATAATGACTTTGATTTTGTCGTCTTCCTCCCATTCATTCACAATTTCCAGAAATTTTTCACAGGTGCATTGGCTGACAGAAAGAGCGTTGAATAACTGACAATCTATCCCGTCCCCGTCTATAAACTGAATTTCAAATTCTTCAACGGGTGCGCCATAATCATTTCTGAGTTGGCTACTTTTTGTCAAATAGTCTGCCGCAATTTCAAAATAAAATCCATTGGCTGATATGTCGTATGGTTGTGCAAATAATCTTGTCATTTCTAAATATCCTTATCTAAGGGGTTCACATCTGAACCCTTGCCTTTCGGCGAGAATGGGGAGAGCAAGCGCATAGGGCGTGTTTGACCGAGGGGGGGGGGAACACCCTGTCTGCACGAAATGAATATGAAGGAAGATGGGGGATACGGTTAAACCCGTTTATTGAAAACCCTTGCGGGCGCTAGGGGCAAAGCCCATACAGGAATAAATCTTCTTTGAAAGTATTTCACCACCCAAAAGCCCAACGGGCGGTGGTGAGCGGATGCATGGCTGCCCTTGCATCCTTTTGAGAGTTTATCCGTCTAGGTCTGAGGTTGCTCAACGGGCAAGACCTATCGGCGCTTCAAACTGTCTTTTGCGCCTGCAAGATAACAAGGCCAACGGTTATTCCGTCTGATTCTTAGCTTGAGAATACCCCGTCTTCTTCACGTTGATTGCGGCCGCATCTAACGTATTCTTGAGATGAGCTGCATAGTGTTTCTCGATCATCTCAACAGATGTACGACAGTTTTTAGCAACCTGATAAATATCAGCGCCTTCAAGCAAGCGCATACAAATATAAGTATGACGTAAGCTATATGAGGTTCTGGCTTTTCCATCACGGTCAAACTTCAGCCCTTCACGTTCAAGAAGATTGTCAAACATTTTGACATGACTGCCTGGGAATACATGATCCGACAACTGCGGATATTCGTCATTCCCCATCCCATTTTTTTAGGTTTGGCTCTTGCTAAAAGCCGCTCATAGGGGCGCACCGCCCCCGCTGTACTTTTACAATAACCAACTCCACGTTTCCCGCGCACTTCGATCACGAGAATACGCTCTCCTGTTGCTGCATCTTCGACTATCTCTATGTCTCGATGCTGCAAATTCTTCGCCTCATCTGGGCGAAGTCCAGTATTTCCCATCAAGAGTACATAGTCATGAAGCTGCTCTGCAGCCCATTTGAACTTAGTCGAGGCAGTCTTTGCATGCTGACGCGTTGCTTTATAAAGTTGACTGTATTCCGCCGGAGAGAACCATGGGCGGTGAGAGACTTTATCCTGATGCCCCTCTGTGCGCCTGATAGGTTCCAAAATCGCTTCACGCTCTGGAACTCAGCCGAGGCGTCCGAGACACGCAAGAATTCCCGTGTGGCAAGGGAAGTGATTATTGCTCTCCCTTATGAACTGACGACATTTGAACAGGAGAGCCTCACACGGGACATGGCGGCTTATCTGGTGGAGAAATATCGCGTTGCGGTGGATGTTGCCATCCATAGCCCCTGTGAGGGGGACGGGCACGACCCCAGAAACCACCATGCACATCTTCTCTTTACCACGCGGGAGCTGACCCCTGAGGGGTTTGGGGCCAAAACCCGTATTCTGGATGACAAAATAACGGGCCCCCAGCAGATCGAGAGCATTCGGGAAGTCTGGGAGACATTGGTGAATGATGCTCTCAGCCGCGCCGGACATTCAGATGTAACGATAGACAGGCGAACCTTGGAGGCCCAAGGTATCGAGCGTATCCCTCAAATCCATGAGGGCAAGGCATCAACCTATGCCGAAGAGCTGGGTAGAGCCCGCAGGCAGAATGAAGAAGATGAAGACGACACCGACGCAGATGACGGTGACGAAGGGAAAACAGATGGGAAGAAATCTGGCTCAGGCGACACGGGCCGCCTGTCACCGGATATGTCGCCTAAGGAAGACATAGCAGAAAAGCCTCTTTTCGAAGAAAGACCCGAAACACGCGATAAATCCCGCTCGGAGTTTAATGCCGAGATCAAAGCCCTGAACGCACAACGGGCCGAGTTTCCCGATAAACCATTAAAGGAACAAATCGAGACTATTGAACGAGAGATTGATTTTCTTGACCACCGTGTAGAACGACTTGAAACATTACTGGATAAAACAACACTGCCTCAGAAATTCCAAAAGCTGATTAGCGACATGGCGACAAAAGTTAAAGAGTTTCTTGCTCTAAGAATAGAAGGTCAGATCAAACGCGCTTTATCGGAAACCGAGAGAACGGAAAGGCACGAACGCCTGCTTGCAAGGTATGGCAGAACCTACAGGGAAAGCATCCATTGCCTATGAAGCACACGTACATTCGGAATAAGCATCTCAATGCTACGCTTTACTCTTTCCAAGGCTTCTGCAATGTTTACCAAAGCCAGTTGCCTATCTTCAGTTGGGATATAAGTTAGATCTATGTCCACGGAAAGGCGTGGCATATTCCGAACAAAAAGATTGATAGCTGTGCCGCCGTGAAGTGCAAAACATGGCTCTTTCACCACTTCTGGAAGAACATCCAGTAAGAGTCCCACTTGTTTTTTATACGCTTGCTTTTCCATGGTTTTCTAACTCTTTTGATATGATTATTTGATATTTAGAAACATAAACGCCGTTCTTAACAATAGACCGCTTGCCAGACCCCATGTTTATTTTTTCGAGATTCAGATATTTAACCCAGTCATGTCCAGATTTCTCGGCCATATACAAAAACAACCGCTTCACCTTGACGGACTGACACGCTTCTAACAATTGCTGAACAAGATTTGGTCTAAGATTATTCAAGCCCTCCATCATCTCGTAGCACTCCAGTAACTGCTGTTTCTCAGGGGCTAAATAAAGGCACTCCATCATTGCACGTGCCGCACCAGATATTTTTACTGTGAATGATTTAAACTCAAGTTCAGTTATACCTATATTGCTAGGTAGAAATGAAGAACCATAATAATCAACCTTGATATTCCAATCATACTGTTTGAACCAAGAAGGCAGTTTTTCTTCTGCTCCGCCAAACAATATCGCCTTTGTTGTTGCCAACTCCAAATAGTGAGCTTTACCAAGCAAAGATAAAGCTGTTTTTCCCCCTATATGGATTGTTGACCCTAATTGTTTCTGGAGCGCATATACCGCCCCCTCATACCCCACATTGTCACCCATACGGATCATAGCGCCAGTACCTATAGATTCTAGCCATCCACTTTTTCTGTAGCGCTTTTGAAGATCTGGATTGTACCCTTGCTCCGTCAACCATGAAGAAAGCATCACAGCCCCTTGCGGCTGCGAACTCAGAAGCTTGTTTATTTTTGTTCCGTGAACGGTACTCATGGTACCAATATATGCTATAATTTAAACCAAATCAAGATAATAGTTTATATTTATCACAATAAAGGTACCTATAGTACCTAAAAAATATAAAATATAAACATAAGAACAAAAGCAACGATATAATTACTATCAAGGCACATCTGGTTTGCGACCAACGCCTTGTTCAAAATCATTGCCTTTTGGCTTTTTAGCGGCCTGATTAAAACTTGAGGACATGCTTTTTCTAGGTTTGGGTGCATCGGCCGCTTTTGGTGCTTGAGTGGCTTGAACCGTTTGTGCCTTTTCCTGCCTCCACATCTTCTTGAATTTATCCAAGACACTTTCATCCTGCGGTGGGGT